>DAIDJI010000907.1 GCA_027451455.1 Planctomycetales bacterium
GGAGCGGAGAGGTCGAGACGGCGGCGGAATCCGTCGACGCCCCCGACCTCGACATCCCGCCGATCCTTTACGAGGAGCTGGCCCGGCTGCCGGGCAAGTACCGGGATCCGATCGTCCTCTGCCACCTCGAAGGCCGGTCGCACGAGGAGGCCGCCGGCCTGCTCTCCTGGCCGGTCGGAACGGTCAGCGGACGGCTCTCGCGCGGTCGACAGCTCCTCCGGGAACGACTCGAACGGCGCGGGGTCTCCGTCTCGACGGCAATCCTGGCCGGTCGATGGACGCCCGGAGCTGCGACCATCCCCCCTTCTCTGGTCCATCCTCTCGTCGGCGTCGCGGCCGGGACCGTCGCGGCGGCTACCCTCTCGAATTCGGTCCAGTCCCTCAGTCGGGGAGTCCTCAACGTCATGTTGCTGAACAAGATCCAGGCGGTCTCGATGGTCCTCGTCGCGACGGTCGCGGCCTCCGGCGGCTTCGCCTGGGCCACCCGGCCCGTCCAGGAAAAGAAACCCGCCGATCCGGCCTCGGCTCCATCACCCCAGCCCATACCCACGTACGTTCGGAAGCTGGCCGATCCGCCCGAGAGCACTTCTGAGATTCGCCGACCCAGAAACTCTCCGAATGTGTTCAGCTCCAAGGAAGGAGTCCCTCAGATCCGGACGAGCTCCTTCATTGTCGTTGAGTCTCCCGATCGGCGTTCGTTCATCGCTCTCAGCTTGCAGCCCGGTGAGGGATGGCAAAAAATCGCTATCCCGGAGGGCCTCGAGGTGACGCTCATGGTGGACGATAGGGTTATGGCCCTGAACTACGAGGGGAAGCTAATACTTGAGGTTGCCGCCTTCAGCAAGCTGACTGGCCACTGGCATACCGTGCGCCTGCTCCGCGCAGCGGAGGGCGAGATCCATCCCTACACGTTCGAAAACGGAGTTATCTATCAGGTGGGTCAAGATATTTACGTCTTTAATGCCATGCGAGGAGATTGGAGCATCCTCCATGTGGAAGGGCCCGAGCAGCCGAAGATCGATGTCCACTTCGGGGACGTCGAGGTCCTCCAGGGAAACCGCCTCTACGTCTACAGTATGCAGGAAGGCAGGTTCTTGCCCGGCGTTGAGATCAATCTCATTAATCCCTTCCACCCCCATGCAAAGGCCGAAGCCGCACGCTGATCCGGGCGGGGCCGAAGGGGACGCGGGCGACGGAACCTCGATCCATCCGCCCGCCTCCCTCGATTCTCAATAGAACCCGCTGACGGAGAAGTTGAAGTACTGGACCTTGTCGCCGTAGGCATGCATGACGGGGAAGGCCAGGTCGAACTCGAACGGCATCGGGCCCATCATCGGAAGGTGGACCTTCAACCCGGTCCCGATCGAGACACGCATGTCGCTGAGCTGGTAGTTCCCGGTGACGGTGCCGAAGTCGGTGAAGAGGATCTGGCTGAGGGTGTCTCGGGCCGTCCAGGGGAACTGGTACTCGACCGAGCCGACGGCCATCATCACACCACCGGTCGGAACGCCGAAGGCGTGCGGGCTGACCGACCGGTACTGGAAGCCGCGGAGGCTCCCGAAGTTACCCGTATAGAACCGCTCGTAGACCGGCGTCGATTCGGTCGCCACGCCGAAGTGGCCGCGGACCGTGAAGAACTGCGTCCCGGTCCCGTCCGGGCGCTGGAAGACCGGGAAGTACATCCGGCCCTCAGCGTCGAACTTCGTGAACGTGAACGAGCCGAAGCCCTGCTCGACCGAGAAATTCGCGTACTGCCCCTTCGTCGGCATGGTCGGGTTGTTCCGGTTGTCGATCCGGAAGCTCGGCATGAGCGCGTAGAGCTGCGTGTATCCGCTCGCCGCCAGGTAATCCGCCGGCGCTGGGGTCTGATAGCCGAAGAAGTCGACGTCCTCGGCCCAGGCCGAGACGCTCGCATAGGTCATCGTCCCCACTTGCCTACCGAGAGTCACCCGGCCGCCGCCCCGCTGCTCGAACCAGTTCGGATAGAGACGCTGGAAGACGTAGCCCGAGACCGAGCCCCCGATCGGGAGGTCGAACAGGTACGGGTCGCGGATCGAGACCTGCATCGAATTGATCAGAGTACCGGCCATCAGGTAGAGGCTGAACTCCTGCCCGCCGCCGCGAAAAGCCTTGCTGTTGACGATGTCGCTCCAGCTCTTCGGCGGATTGAACAGGTCGAAGTTCTTCTCCATGATCGAGATCGTCCCCATCAGCCCCTGGAAGCTGTTGGCGCCGACGCTGATCATGAACCGGCCGGTGGGAGCCTCCTCGACCGAGGTCACCACGTCAGCATACGATCGGTTGCGGAACGGATCGGTGCGGTCGGGGCCGACATCGGTGGCGTCCATGCCCGGGAT
>DAIDJI010000908.1 GCA_027451455.1 Planctomycetales bacterium
AAGCCGGACGGGACGACCGGGCGGGGGAGGGCGGGACGTTGCAGCGTCGGCTGGGATTGCTCCAGGCGGTCAGCCTGAACATGTCGATGATGGTTGGGATCGGCCCGTTCATCACCATCCCGACGCTGCTCGGGACGATGAACGGGCCGCACGCCATGCTCGGCTGGATCGTCGGCGGACTGGTGGCGCTTGGCGACGGGATGGTCTGGAGCGAACTGGCCGCGACCTTCCCCGGCTCGGGCGGGACCTACCACTTCTATGATGCCGTCTACGGCGAGACGCGCGTCGGTCGGCTCTGGAAATTCCTCTTTGTCTGGCAGTTCCTTTTCAGCGGACCGCTTGAGGTCGCGACGGGCGCCCTTGGCGTCGCGCAGTACCTGGGCTACTTCCTTCCCGGGCTCGATCGAACGGCCTGGAACTGGTCCACCCTCGTGCCGGGCCTGCCGGGCTCGGTGAGGTTCGGCCAGCTCGCCGCGATGGGGGTTCTGGCGTTCGTGACCTTCCTCGCCTATCGCCGGATCTCGGCCGCCGGGCGGTTGATGGTCGTTCTCTGGGCCGGGATGCTGCTGACGGTCGCCTGGGTGATCGCGGCCGGCCTCCTGCATTTCGACCCCGCCCGCGCCTTCGACTTCCCCGAGCACGCCCGACGGATCGACGGCCGATGGGCGATCGGCCTCGGCATGGCGACGGGAATCGCCATGTACGACTTCCTCGGCTATTACCAGATCTGCTACCTCGGCGACGAGGTTTCCAACCCCTCGCGGACCCTCCCCCGTTCGATCCTGATCTCGATCGTCGCTGTCGCGACGATTTACCTGGTGATGAATCTCGGGATCGTCGGCGTCTTGCCCTGGCGGAAGGTGGTCGAATCGAACCGGGTGGCGAGCGACCTGATCGTTCAGACCCAGGGCCAGGGCGCGGCGACCCTGGTGACAGGGATGATTGTCTGGACGGCGCTGGCGTCGACGTTTGCGGCGGTTCTGGGGTACAGCCGGATACCTTACGCCTCGGCGAAGGCGGGCCACTTCTTCCGGGTCTTCGCGGCGACGCATCCGACGGGCGACTTTCCGCACCGGTCGCTCCTGCTGGTCGGTGGGATGGCGATGGTCTCCTGTCTGGCGGACCTCGAGACGGTGATCGCGGCGCTGCTGGTCGCCAGGATTCCGATTCAGTTCGTCGGGCAGATTATCACGGTCGGATACTGGCGGAGCCGGCCGGGGGCTCGACCTCCTGCGTTCCGGATGCCCTGGTATCCGATACCGGCGGTGGTGGCCCTGGCTGGCTGGTGTTTCATTCTGCTGGCGTTCGCGGTCGATAAGCCGATGGTGGCGGTCTACGGGCTGGCCTCGATTGCCGGAGGTCTCGTCGCGTTCGCGGGATGGGAGCGATGGGCCGCCGGTCGCGGTCGGGGTGGATCGCTTGCGTCGGAGGGGCCGGGCGAGTAACATCTTGGGATCGATTCACCGATCCGGATGAAACGTCGAGAGGGAACGATGTCGCTGGATAAGAGTTTGAAGAAGGCAGCGGGCCTGGCTCGCGCCCGGAATGTGCTGACCCGGCCCGAGCGTCTGGCCCTCCTCCAGGAGGATGATCGTTGGTCGCCCGAGAAGGGTGTTTACAACATCCCCAAGACGAAGTACCGACGGCTAGCCCCCGGCCAGTCGGGCCCGAAGCGGCCCGAGTCGAAGTAAGCGGAAAACCTGGAGACCGTCTGGACGGATCGCCGGGACTTGCCGAGGATCGATCGCATCCCCGCGGATTTTCCTGAGACCGCGGGGGACGATCTCAGCGATCGGTTGGGATTTCGATCATCGCCGAGATCAGATCGAAGTCGCGATCGGTGAGACCACCGACGTCGTGGGTCGACAGCTCGATCCGGACGGTCCGGTAGGAGAGGGCCACGTCGGGGTAATGTTCGGCCTTTTCCATCAGAGCCGCAACCTGGTTGACGAATTCCAGCGCGCGCCGGAATGAGGGGAATTGCCAGGTTCGGACCAGCATATCGCCGTGCCGTTCCCACCCCCTGGCCATCGGCAGCCTGGCGGCGATCTCGGGTTCGCTGAGCTTGGACATGGGGGTTGCCTCCCGCGAGGCTCGGGGCGAAGAGCCGGCCCTGGGAATTTCCCTGGCTGTCGGCCCGGTCGTCTCGCCGCGTTTCCCTATTATTTCGCGGCGGATCCGGATCCACAAGAGACGAGGGCCCGCGAGGCGCGGGAACACCTGGCCGATGAGCATGGCGATCGCCCTCAGCCTGTTCTGTCTTGGAATCGTGGTGGTGAGTCTGCTGGGCGGGATTCTCCCGCTCGCGATGATGCTCAACCACACCCGGCTCCAGGTTTATCTCAGTTTTT
>DAIDJI010000909.1 GCA_027451455.1 Planctomycetales bacterium
ACTGTGGCTACCACTGTCGCGGCGTCGTCCACCCGCGCCACCTCGTCGCCGAAACCGACGGAGGGGATCCGCCTGACCCGTCCTCGCCGGCTGCTGCGCCTTCGACACCGGAAGAGCGCCGACGCATTCCAGAGGTGGCACCTGGCCACGGCGGACACAGCGCAACCACGCCGATAGTCCCTGGCGAGACCCCGCCCCGTCACGCTCCTTCGGATGGGCACGTCGCGATGGCCGACGACGTCGCGGCGATGGCGCAGGATATGCTGCGCCGCCTCCTGGTCTCCGTCCCGCTCACGCTCCTGATCCTGCCCTATTCTCGCCTGATCGAGCAACTGACCGACATTTCACCTCCGGTCCCCTTCGGCCTTGCGCCCGACGTCTGGATGTTTCTCCTGGCGACGCCAGTCGTTCTGTACGGCGGCTGGATGTTCTACGGCGACGCGATCCATGCGGTGCACAACCGCACCCTGAATCTGTCGGTCCTCGTCACCTTATCCGTTCTCTCCGCCTACATCTTCAGCGTCGGGGCGACGTTTGTCTATCGCGCCGAGACCTTCTACGAGGCCGCGGCGGTGCTGATGGTCTTCATCCTGGGCGGTCACTGGCTCGATTTACGGGCGCGCAGCGGCGCCTCGGCCGCGATCCGCTCTCTCCTCGCGCTGGCCCCGCCAATCGCCACGGTCTTGCGAAACGGCCAGCCCGTCGCGGTGCCAACGGCGGAGGTCCAGGTCGGCGATGTCGTCCTCGTCCGACCTGGCGAGAAGATCCCGGTCGACGGCGTCGTGCTCGAGGGGGAATCGGCGGTCAACGAGGCGATGGTCACCGGCGAGAGCATGCCGATCGAAAAGCGGCCGAGCGATCCGGTCATCGGGGGCACCCTGAACCAATCGGGATCCTTCACCTTCCGGGCGACCAAGGTCGGCGCGGAGACCGCTTTGGCCCAGATCGTCCAGCTTGTCGCCGCGGCCCAGGCATCCAAGCCACCCGCCCAGGTGCTCGCTGACCGCGCTGCCCAATGGCTGACCCTGGCGGCGATTGTCTTCGGCCCGCTCACGTTCCTCGTCTGGTACGTGCTGGTTGGCCAACCGCTGGTCTTCGCTTTCACCCTGGCGGTCACGGTGGTGGTCATCGCCTGCCCCGACGCATTGGGCCTGGCGACCCCGATGGTCGTGCAGATCGCGACGAGCATGGGCGCCCAGCGCGGCATCCTCTTCAAGAACGCGGTGGCCCTGGAGGACTCGGCGCGACTCCATGCGGTGATCCTGGACAAGACCGGAACCCTCACCAAGGGTGAGCCGGAAGTTGTGCAGATCATCCCGGCCCCGGGGGTCAATCCGAACGACGTCGTCACGCTCGCGGCCGCCATGGAGCGGGGCTCCGAACACCCCCTCGCGAAGGCAATATTGAAGCGTGCCGAGGGGAAGAAACTTCCTTCGGTCGGTGGTTTCGAGGCCATCTCGGGATTCGGCATTCGGGCGCGGGTCGACGGGCAAACCGTCCGGGTCGGCAACCGCCGCCTGATGGATGCAAATTGGGTCAATCTGGACGGTTTGACGGAATCGGCGGATGCGCTCGCGAACCAGGGCGTGACCGTGATCTACGTCGCGCGCGGCGAGCGGCTCCTCGGGGTCATTGGCGTGGCGGATGCGCTACGCCCAACCGCGCGAGAGGCGATCCAGCGCCTCAAGGCGCTGGGCATTACGGTCATTATGCTGACCGGCGACAACTGGGCGACCGCCCGCCGGATCGCGGCGGATCTCGGCATCACCCAGGTCTTCGCCGAGGTCCTGCCGGTGCAGAAGGTCGAGAAGGTGCGCGAGGTTCAACGGGAAGGGAAGCTTGTCGGCATGGTCGGCGACGGGATCAACGACGCCCCCGCGCTGGTCCAGGCCAACGTCGGGATCGCGATCGGGGCCGGAACCGACGTGGCCATGGAGTCAGCAGACGTTGTGCTGATGCGCAGTGATCCCCTGGACGTCGCCCGGGTCATCACCATCAGTCAGGCGACCCGTCGGAAGATGGTAGAAAACCTCTGGTACGCGGCCGGTTACAACGTCATCGCCTTCCCGATCGCCGCTGGCGTCTTCTATCCGCTTTTCGGTCTCCTCCTGCGCCCGGAAATCGCCGCCTTTACCATGGCCGGCAGCTCTGTTCTCGTGGCGGTGAACGCATTGCTCCTGCAGGGGGCCACGGTGGACTAAGGTGGACTTGGCCCAACTGGGGCAATAGGAGAGACTTGATGAATTCACGCGCATATGTGCCGGCAATCAACGTTCTTCTCATGCTGGCCGGCTTTTGGCTGATGGTTACCGCGAATGCGATCCTGTACCACATCGGTACGGCCGAATC
>DAIDJI010000910.1 GCA_027451455.1 Planctomycetales bacterium
GTCGTTGAAGCCCTCGCCGTAGTCGATGCCGATGTTGTAGGGCGGATCGGCGAAGGCGAGCCGGGCCGATCCTGGCTCCATCCCGCCCATCGCCTCGATGCAGTCGCCGGTGACGATCGACCACGATGCCGGGGCGGATGGAGACACGGGATTCCTCCGAGGACAGCGGATTGTCTACGGAAAGATCATAGCGCATAGATGATTCAAGCGCAAGTCGATCCCGATCAGGACCCTGTTTGCAGGCCCAATTTCTCATCGATCAGTTTATCGATGGCCTCGGCGTGGGAGAGTCCGCTCCGACGCAGCGATCGGTACGGGATGAAGAATCCGCTGCGGGCGCTCACCTTCTTCCGGTCAAACTCCTGGACCAACCGAGTCCAGGAGCCGTGAACGTAGCGACCTACCGCATCGAGAGCGTCGGTCGGCTTGATCTTGATGCCATCGAAACCGAGTTCTGTCGCGCAGGACCGGCACGCCACCCAGAGGTCGATTGTGTCACCCTCGAAGAACTCCGACGCATCCACCAGCCGGCCCATCCCTTCCTCGCCCGGCGGCATCGACCGAATCATCTCGGCATAGAACTCCCTACCCTCTCGGCACGCCTTCTCCAAATCTGGATTCGGCCCGAATTCAGGGTGGGTGTTCCGCATCGGCCAGAGCTTCATCGCCATGAGAGTATAGCGATAGTCGAGCGGGGCCGGCTCCGCTTGTCGGGCCTGGTAGGCGATGACCGCGAGCATCGCAAGATTGGCCGCCAGGGAGCCGGCGAGGATCGCCAAGAGCAACCGCGGGCGACGGGCAGAGGAGGGCGTTTTGGCGGTCGGCACGGGCGGCGGCTCGACCACCGGCATCGGGGCCGGGATCGCCTCGGCCGGCTCATCGCCTCCATCGAGCCGGATCGCCAGCAGCGCGGCCGGCATTGCCGAGAAGGTTGCGATTGCCGATTCACCGACCGGCTTCGCCGAAGCCATCGGCCCCGACGGGACCGTGAGGGCCCCGCCGCATCCCGGGCACTTCGACCTCCGGCCGGCGTTCTCGTCCTTCACCGCGAGCCGCTTGCCACACTCCGAACATGAGAACCGGATCGCCATCGATCGTCCCTTCCCCCATCAGAGTTCCACCGTACGCACACTTGCCTCGATGATATTGCATGGCGGCGGAGAAGCAAGGGGAGCAGTCTCCAGGCCGGCCGCGTGATGCTGCGACGCATCATGCGGGCATCGGTCGATTGATCCGGCCCGCTCGCCACGGTAGGATGGCCGCCCATTGAGGCGTGCCTCTACCGCGCCCACAGAACGACTCCTGGGCCGGTTCGAGCGTTCCAGCTTCGAGCGCCCCGCGCGGAGGTAGAGGCCCGCGCGAGGGCGTCTTTCGTTTGGAGCGACGATCTCCAGACGCCTATGCCAGTGAGGGCATCATGATCAAATTCAAGCTTCGCGCGTCTGGGTCGTTCCTTCTCCTCCTGGTAGCCATCTCCTTTCCGGCGAGGGCGGATCTCACCACTCTCTCTTTCGGCGGATTCCGGGACGGGCAGACGCTCGAAAGTTACGATAGCCAGGGGTGGACGATGTGGGTATCGGGCTCCGACCCATACGGATTCCGGGCGGTCGCTGCCGGCGATCCCTTCTACACCGGGGCCGATGCGCTCTACGCCCCCTACGGCAATGCCTGGTTCATCCAGATCCGGTCCGGGACGCCATTCGTCCCCGCTGGGGACTCGATCACGATCGCCGGGCTCGACGCCTCGGGTTCGACCGCATTCGATGTGGTGGGCTTCTACGGCGCCTCTGCGGTGTTCTACGATCGTTTCTCGGTTGATCTCTCGTTCCCATCGACGACGACGGTGAAACTGTCCGGGGGCATCGCGGTGACCTCGCTGGAGTTCGCGCCCGCAAGCCCCCTAGACTATCAGATCCTCCAGGTCAAGGTTGGGACCGTCACCACGCAGGTTGTTTCGGTGCCGGAGCCCACGCCGCTCCTGGCCGTCGGGCTAGTGGTCGCATTCGCCGGGGCGACGCTGATGCGCCGACGGTGCGCCGGACCTTGATTCCTCTCGGATACCGTCCCTGCCTCACTCGGTCTTCGGCGCCTTGGGCGGGAAGGTTAGCCCTGCCACGTCCAGGCTGACGGGGCGCCCTCGATCGCGCGAGCCCGGCCCCCGTGCCGCCAGCCGATGGAGAACCACCCCCACGAACCGCTCGACCCGATCGCCGATCCCGGGCGCTCGAGACTCGCGATTCCCAGCGACGGGGCCGATCGTTATTCGGGCTCCGCGGGTCGGGCTCGACGGGGAGGTAGGGGTGGCGGGGTAGCCCCCCGGCGGGACCTTCAGGCAGCGGACATTGCCG
>DAIDJI010000911.1 GCA_027451455.1 Planctomycetales bacterium
CGACCCGCTGGTGCTGCATTACGATTCGTAAGTTCCTGCTCCGGGCCCACGCCCTCGACGAGCTGGTGCGGCTCGACACGCTGACCGACTCGGTCGCCCACTTTCTCGACGCGGCTGTCCAAGCCGGTGTCAACATTTTGGTCAGTGGTCCAACCGGCTCGGGGAAGACAACCCTCCTCAACGCCCTCGGAGCCTCCATCGCCTCGCTCGACGAACGAATTGTCACCATCGAGGAAACGCCAGAGCTGCAGCTCGACCGACAGTTACCGGATTGCGTGGCTCTGCAGGCGCGAGCCAGCAACGTCGAGGGGGCAGGCGAGATTCGGATCCGCGACCTGGTCCGCAACGCCTTGCGCATGCGCCCGACTCGGATCATCGTCGGCGAGGTTCGGGGGGCCGAGGCCCTGGATATGTTACTCGCGATGAACACGGGCCACGAAGGGAGCCTGGCGACCATTCATGGCAACTCGCCGCGCGACGCCCTGGATCGTCTGGCAACGCTGGCGATGATGGCCGAGGAGCGGCTGTCCGGAGAGGCGCTCACGAAGATGGTGGCACGGACAATCGAGCTCGTGGTCCAACTCCGGTTCGAGCCCCGGACGGCGCGCCGGCGGGTCGCAAGCATCTTCGAGGTGACCGGACTGGAAAACACGGGAAACGGGTACCCCGTGATCAGCGGTCAGGACCTGTGGACGCTCGATCCCGAGCGCGACCGTCTGGTCTGGACCGGCATTCAGCCGCGGTGTCTCGGGAAATTCGCGGCCCGAGGCGTCCCATATGCCTTAACCACAGGGCTGAGAAACGTCGATGGAGGCACTTGAGCCAGGTCAGTGTCCGGTCCGGAGTCGGTCCGAGCCGGGTCCGGACCGACTGCTAGGGTAAATGCCGACGGAGGTGATGCTCGTGATCGCGCTCTTGCTCTCACTCCTGTTCGGGCTGGGGATTGGCTTGCTCTACGACGGTCTGACGCGGCCTCGGCTGCCCGATCGAGAGGAATCGCGGCTCCGACGGGCCCAGGAGTTTTTGGTCCAGGCCGGATTGCGCGACGTGACGCCACGGGATTTCCTGCTCTTTTCCCTTGGCGCCGGCCTCACGTCTGGGACGCTCATCCAGATCATTCTGGCGTGGCCATTAGTCAGTGTTCTCGCGTTCGGGCTTGGTCTCGGCGCACCCCTGGCCTATTACGTCCACCGCCACGACCGCCGGCGGGCTCTTATCCAGGACGCCCTGGTCGAAGCGATCGTCCAGCTCCGCGACATGATCCGCACCGGTCTTTCCGTCGCGGAGGCATTGACCACTTTGGCCCACCAAGGTCCGGACGTGCTTCGACCGGAGTTTGCAACCCTCGCACGCGAGATGCGCCTCGTCGGCTTCGAGACGGCGCTCGTCGCAATGCGGGAGCGACTCGCGGATCCGGTTTTCGACGTGGTCGCGGCCAGTCTACTCCTGAACGATCGCCTGGGCGGCCGAAACGTCAGCCAGGTTCTCGATAGCCTTGCCCAGGCGACTCGAGCTCAGCTCCGGGTCCAGCAAGAGATGCGTGCGTACCAGGCACGCAACGTCCTGTCGGCGCGCATCGTCGCGGCGGTTCCCCTCGTCGTCTTGATCGGCATCCGGATGCTCACCCCCCGCTACCTCGCGGTCTTCGGCGACTGGCCCGGCCAGCTTGTCCTGGCCGGCTGCGTTGTCAGCGTCGCCGTCGGTTACGCCGCGATGCTCTGGCTGAGCCGCCTGCCCGGCGAATCGAGAGTGCTGGCATGATTCCCATCCCGATTTCGTTCGATCCCAGCGCACTGGCTCCGCAAATCGTCACCTGGCCCCTCCTCTTCGGTATCGGCGGGTACCTGGTGATCACCGCCCAGCCGATCGGGCGTCCGAAGCCGGACCTGGCCGAGCGACTGCGCCGTCTGGACGTCGACGAGCGGATTCGCATGGAGCTCGATCACCGGGAAGAGCGGCCGATCTTCGCCTCGCACCTGCTGGAAGCGATGCTTCGCCCGATCCTCGACGACGCGGGGCGGCTCTTCCAGACTGTCCTGGTCCGGCTGGGTCTGATGGGTATCCCTGAACTGGAGAAAAGACTTGCCATCACGCGCCCAGGCGTCGGGGTGGCCCAGTTCCTCGGCGAGAAGATCGCCTCGGGATTGGTTGGACTCCTGATCTTCCCACTCATGGAGGCTTTCCAGATTCACCCCTTCGGTCCCTGGCCGGTCTGGCTTTGGGTGGTTGTCGGTGCCATTGGCTTCCTCGCGCCGGATTGGGACCTCGACCGACGTCTTATCCAGCGCCGAGCGGAATGCGTCATGGAACTACCGACGATCCTCGACCTTCTCACCATCGCCTGTTC
>DAIDJI010000912.1 GCA_027451455.1 Planctomycetales bacterium
GCGGGCCGGCGTCGCCCAGCGCCTCCTGCTGATCGTGCTTCGTATAGTAGCTGAATTCCCCACCCGCCGGGGCGATCTTCCATCGATCGCGGTCGAGGATCTCCCAGCGAGGCTCATTGATTCGGGCATGCTGTTCACATAAAAACGAATCGTCAAAGACACCGAAGGCCAGCTTCCGGAGATCGTCGCGATCGGGGAACGGGGCATATTCGTCGTCGGCCGCGTTGATCGAGAGCATCCAGGGCGTCCGTTGAAAGACCGTGGCGAGCCGGAGCGCGAACGTCGATTGAAACGCCTTGTCCGGGAAGGTTTTCCCGAGCACCCTCGGCCCCTCGTAAATGTGGTACTCAGCCCAGAGACCAAAACCCGTCTCGACGAACGCGAGCCTCGGGTCGTTGTCGTACCGCTCTGCCAGCTTCTCGTAAAATTCGAGGGTGAATTCCTGAAGCGCCCGATGCGACCAGTCGGGGAACATCGTCGGCTTCCCCTCGGTGATCCCTCGGGTTTCGTGGTAGTCCGTCATCCCCCGGATGTAGTCGGGGACCGTCGTCGGATTCCCCGGATAGACATAATAAAAACGGACGATCGCCTGATGCTTGCGCTTCGCGACGCGGTCGAGCAGACGGTCCATGAGGCGCCAGTTATAGACGCCCCGCCGCTTCACGATGTCGGAATATTTCATGTAGCTATATTCGAGCTGAACGGCGTCGGTTCGATTGTGCTCGGAGGTTGCCCAGAGGACGAGGCCGGTCATCGGCTGAACGCGATCGACGCGAGCCCGGAGCGCGACGGGGTGCATCGTCTCGTCGCCCGCGTCGACCCGGGTGCTGGCGAGGCTGAGAATCATCAACATCGCCGCGAGACGCGATCTGGCGAGCTTTGATCGGGCGGGCATGGTCGACGGACCCTCGCGGGGGTTAAAATTCCGGTGAAGCGGTTCGAACATTGTAACGGAAGGGCCGATCCGACGATGAGTGTTGTCCGGCTGATCCCGATGGGCGTGGGCGAGGCGTTCTCGGCCCGGAATTACACGACCTCCCTGGCGCTCGGCTCTGGTGACCGATGGCTGCTGATCGACTGTCCGCATCCGATCCGGAAAATGCTCCGCGAGGGCTCCGAATCGGCCGGGCTCGCCAGGCCGCTCGACATCGGGGATTTTGATGCGGTCGCCGTCACGCACCTGCACGCCGACCACGCCTCGGGCCTGGAAGACTTCGCCTATTTCGCCCACTTCGGCCTCGGCCGGAGGGCGAGGATCCTGATGCATCCGATGGCCTCGGATCGGCTCTGGAGCGGAATGCTGGCCGCGGGGATGGAGCGGGTTCAGTTCGATCCCAACCAGCCGCCGATGAAGAAATCGCTCGCCGATTACTTCGACCTGATGGACCTCGACGAGTCGCGACCGGTCGAGTGCGGACCGTTCGCGATCGAGTGCCGGCGGACGATCCACCCGGTGCCCTGTTATGCCCTCCGAATCCGGACCGCCGGCCGTGTTTTTGGCTTCAGTGCCGACTCCGCGTACGATCCCGGACTGATCGACTGGCTCTCCTCGGCCGACCTGATCGTCCACGAGGCGACCGACCTGGCCCATTCGCGCGTTCACACGCCCTGTTCGAAGCTCGCCGAGCTGCCGGAGTCTCTCCGATCGAAGATCCGGCTGACTCACCTTCCCGACGATTTCGACGCCTCGACATCCGGGATCGAACCGCTGCGCGAGGGGCGCGTGTATTTCGTCTGATCCACGAGGCGGTGGAAGCGGGCGCGGCCCGGCGTGCCGCGCCGATCGCCGGAGGGACGGGACCCCGCGATGATGGGTCTTCAACCGTCCCACTTGCCGACGGCGCGGATGGCTTTTTCGACGGCCTCGCGATAAGGCGCAGGGATGGGCTGGGAGATCTGCATCCCCAGGGCCTTCGCGGGGCGTTGATCGGGATCGGCGAGCAAGCCGGGCGGCTCGTCCTCGACGAGATTCCGATAGACGACGAGCTGGCCGGGCTGGAACGGCGACCAGTGACAACGTCGGATCTCGTCCCACGAGCAGAAGCCGTAGCTCCAGATGTTGGCTGGCGATCGTTTCCGAGCGAGCCGACGCTTGTCGAACTTGATCCCGTCCTTGAAGACAGCGAAGGCGGGAATCCCCCACCCGCTCCAGAGGATCAGGAAAAACAGGGCCAGTTGCATGAGCCCCATGAGGAACGTAAAGGTTGCGTCCTCAGGGGCTGAGTGAACAAATCGGTACAGATTCCAGGCGGCCCCGATGAAAAAGCCCAGGGCGCACAAGGTGGTGAAGAGGAGCGTTCCCCATCCCCGCGGTATGCTGATGATGGGTCGTCGGCCGAT
>DAIDJI010000913.1 GCA_027451455.1 Planctomycetales bacterium
CCAGCTGTTCCTCACCGGCTATTCGCAAGGCGGCTACGTCGCGCTGGCCACCGAGCAGGCCATGCAGCGCCGCGGCATGCACGTCACCGCGGCCTCGCCCGGCTCCGGCCCCTACGCGCTGGCCGCGATGGTCGACTACATCTTCCTCGGCCACCCCGACCTGGGCGCGCCCAGCCTGGGCAGCCTGCTGGTCGAGGCCTACCAGCACAGCTACGGCAACGTCTACGCCACGCCGCAGCAGCTGTTCACCAACGGCCTGTACACCCCGCTTCCCTACGCCGACGCCGCCGCCGCGAACAGCAGCCCGCTGGCCGTCAACCCGCCGATGTTCGACGCACTGGCACCCACGCTGGCACAGGTCGGTACGCTGCCCGCGGACGCCGGCGCTTCGGCCTGGCGAGGCGAACGGGAGAAGTCGCCGGGGGTTGGAGCCGACGATCGGATCTTGAACTGGATTGACCGCGAGCAAAAGCGGCTGGCCGATCCGGCCGCCGCGGCCCAGACACCGCTCATCCCGGTCCGATTCCCGCGTACCGAGATCCGACAGCTCGACCGCCAGCCGATCTCCGCCAGCCGGCTGCTCCGCCTTGCCTGGACGAACGACATCGCCGATCCTGAATCGAAGGATTCGGCCACGTTGACCGGTTCCCTGGAAGCCCGGGGATTGATCGTCGACCCCAGGGCTCCGCCAGCCTCGATGGACCGCCTGCTGCCACCGACTCCCGAGCCCGAGGCTCGCTGGCTCGCCCGACGCGCCGCGACCGAGATCGCCCTCGATTCGGGCCTGCGGTTCCTCCGATATCAGGGGACGGTCCTTCCCGATCCCGGGCCTGGCGGGGCGGTCGGCGCCGTTGATCCCTCAATGGCCCTCTCGGAGATCGTCCGGCTGCTCAATCCTGAGGGAGCCGCGACCCAGCCTGATCCGCTCGCCGAGAAGTTAAAAGCCGTCGCAGGGCGTGGGCGTATTGGGGCCGTGGTGACGGGGCTGACGATCGCACCCGACCTCGCCGGCGTCACGATCGAGACGACGTTCTGGGTCCGGGCCGCCGGCGGAAACTGGACGGCCTACGGGACCCGCGCTACGACCGTCCGCGCCGATGACGTACGACCTGACGAGGGAAACGACATCGCCGAGGACCCGCAGGTCAAGCGGGCCTTCGGTCTAATCGAGTCGCTCGGCCTGGGCGCGATCCCGGCGGAAATGAAGCAGCGGAGCCTCCAAATCGGCGCCGCGACCCGCAAGGCCCTCGGCGACTCGCGAGCCGCCTTCGAGCGCGACCTCGCCGCGGTGATGCTCCCGGTCCTGGAACCAGTCGTCGAGAATGTACCGGCCCCGCATTCCGTTCCTGCCTCGAAGCCCCACCCTCGGCGGTCGATGCTCGGCCCGAAAGGTGATTAACCCCGGGTAAGTCCGATCGGCGCGGAACCAGTACGGGCCGATCCGCTCAGGGGCCTCCGCAACCGGGATGCCCTGCCGCGTCCCCACCGTCAGATAAACCGCCGCGAAACCTTCAAGACGATCGGCGGTCGCCTCGTCGAGCCCAATCGTATCGACGCCAGCGGGCAGGTAATACCGGGCCGTTTCCGCCTCGACATTCCGACCGGGACCCGGCGGCGCGACAATCACCAGCGCAGCGCCTTCGGATCGCGCGGCAAGGTCGCCCGCGAAGCCGCGCCAGTCGGCTCGGATCGTCGGGTCGTAAGCCTGGGCCCAGAGCCCCGAGGCAGCCAGGGCCGTCAATCCCACCGCGATCGGATACCGAAGGATCGACGGCGATCGTGAGAGGCCCAGCCCGACCAGAATCAGAAACGCAGGCGCCGAGAAGACCGTGTAGCGAGCCGGGCCGAAGATCGGCTGGAACGCCCTCGAATAGAGATACAAGGTCGACGGTGGAACGATCAGCCAGAGCAGCAGCGAGACCGACGCCCGCGATCGTCCCGAGATGGACTCGCACCGGCCGATGCCCCAGGCGATCAGGACGACAAGTCCGGCCAGCGTCGCGAAGTTCCCACCGAGGAACCCGATCGGCGTTCCGAGCAGAAATCGCCAGGGCAGGGGACCGCTGAGGAACTCGGGCGGGTGGTCGAGATACCGGGGAATCCAGGGCGCCACGATCGCGGCCGGGATCACATGGATCGCCAGCCACCGCGCCCACGACCCAAACCGCTCGCGAACTCCGATCAAGCTCGCCAGGCCGAGTGTCGTCATCATCAAAAGCCCGAGCGGATGCGAATATCCCAACGCGGCCAGCCCGACCACGTAGGCGATCGCGCCGGTCGCGGTCAATCGACCCCTCCCGAGCAGCATCCGCCATTCCAGGCAAGTCACGAC
>DAIDJI010000914.1 GCA_027451455.1 Planctomycetales bacterium
GGCCGAACATCACCACAGAGACACAGAGACACAGAGGACGGAAGAAGCACGGCCCTGGTCCGGCTCTGTGTTTCTGTGGTGAATCGCATGCACCGAGGCCGAACATCACCACAGAGACACAGAGGCACAGAGGACAGAAGAAGCTTGGCCCCGGTCCGGCTCTGTGTCTCTGTGGTAAAACGCATTTTATGAATTTCAATGATCCCCGGCGGGCGATTGCAGCCTCAGCGAGCCAAGATCGAATGGCTCGTCGGCGGCCCCATCGGGGATCACGATGACAAACTTGGGTGCGCTGGGCATCGGTCGGAAGGCTCGGTTGGAGAAGACGACCCGGTCGGTTCGAGAGACCGCGAAACAAAGATCTTAGCGGCGGGATGGCGGGTAAGTGAAGCCGGTCATTCCTCGACCCCCAGCCAGACGCTCGGCGCGTGGACGACTTCCAGGCGATCGATCACGTCGAGAGCGGCGTGGAGGTCGGCCTGAACGGCGAGGTGCGTCATGATCACGAGAGGGACAGGGCTCGGCCCCGGCGCGTCTTCACCCGGCTCGTGCTGGATCACGCTGGCGATGCTGATCCCTCGATCGCCGAGAACCTGCGCCAGCCTCCCCAGCACGCCCGGGCGGTCGGCGATGGTGAACCGGAGATAATACCGGCTCCGAACGTCGCGGGGTGAGACGATCGGGATCGCCGGCGCGGTTGAGCGCCAGAGCGGCCGAGACCGGCTCACCATCGCGGCCCGTCCGGTCGCCACCTGGAGCAAATCGCCGACGACGGCCGAGGCGGTCGGCATCGAGCCCGCGCCCCTCCCGTAAAAAAGCGTATCGCCGACCGCGTCGCCGACCACCCGGACTGCATTGTACGGTCCGCGGACCTCGGCCAGCGGCGTCCCTCGGCGGACCAGCGTCGGTGCGACCCGCATTTCCAGCCCGGCCGGCGAGTACTTCGCCAGCGCCAGAAGCTTGACCGCGTAGCCGAGTTCGGCGGCATACTTGATGTCGGCCGCCTGGAGCCGGTCGATCCCTTGCCTCGGGATCTCGCCGAGCCGGACATCGGCCTCGAACGCGAGCTGAGCCAGGATCGCGATCTTGTGCGCGGTGTCGGTCCCGTCGACGTCGAGCGTCGGGTCGGCCTCGGCGTAGCCCAGCTTCTGCGCCTGCTTCAGAGCGTCCTCGTAAGGCGATCCCTCAGCCGTCATTCGGGTCAGGATGAAGTTGCAGGTTCCGTTGAGGATGGCGGCGATCGCCAGGACCTGGTTGGCGGCCAGCGCGATCCCGAGCGACTGGACAATCGGAATCCCGCCGCCCACGCTCCCCTCGAACGCAACCGCCCGATCTGTCTCGCGCGCTCGCTCGAAGACCTCTCGACCGTGCTCGGCGATGAGCGCCTTGTTGGCGGTCACAACGTCCTTACCGGCGTCGAGAGCGGCGAGCGTGTATCGAAGGGCGTCCTCGGTACCGCCCATCGCCTCGATGACAACATCCACCTCGGGATCGTTGACGATCGCTCCGGCGTCCTGCACGATCCGGACACCGTCGAGCCGGATCTCTCTCGGCTTGTGAGGGTCGCGGACCGCGGCCCATTTCCAGCGGATCGGCCGGCCAGCCCTGCGCTCCAGGCGGTCGCGATGCTCGGTCAGCAGCCGCGCCACGCCAGTCCCGACCGTCCCCAGCCCGATCAATCCGACCGTCAGCTCGTCCATCCGTCCCCGGTCCAACCCGATCCGCGCCGACCCTCGCCATATGGACCGGGCCGCGCAGCCCGCTCCACGTCCACGTAGAATACCAGGAAGGGCGGCAACCTGGGAACACCAGCGATTGAACATCCCCGCGCCCGCCGCTACCCTGAATTGGGCGGCGCAACGAGGTTTTCGGGGCCGGTCGCTGGCCTGGCCCCGTGGATGTTCGAGGTAGAACCATGGATGAGCCGCGACTCGAGGTCGAGATCTTCCAGATCGCCGACGACGGCATGATGAAGGCGAACCGGTCGGACGGGACGGGCTGGGACTGGGGATGGGCGAGCTGGGAACGCCCCTGGATGAGCAACACCCCACAGCGGTTCGCCTATCGGTGCCTCCCGCTGACGATCATGAACCAGACGGGGTGGTGGATCACCAACCCGGTCGGCTTCACGGCGTTCTGGCAGGGTGGGACGGCTCCCGGCTCGATGCAGTTTCAGTTCGACGCGGCCGGCGAAACCTGGTCACAATGGATCAACAACCAGTTCGGCGAGGGGGTCATCACCTGGAACACCCCGTTCCTGTTCCGGACCCGTCCGCGCGGCTCCCGGCTCCTGGTCTGCGGCCCGGTGAACCACTTCAAGGCCAATGCCCA
>DAIDJI010000915.1 GCA_027451455.1 Planctomycetales bacterium
CAGCCGATTCAGCACGTCCGGCGAGAAGTACCTGATCGCCAGGCTCGCGGACGGGACCACCGTGAAGGGGATGTGCTCGCGGCCTGTCGTCGGCGAACCCTATCGTTTTTGGGGGGAATTCAAATCACAAAAATCCGGATATACTGATGCGTTTGAATTTACCTCGCTCGAACCCCTGTGCGTTCGCGCGAGTGACCTGCCGGCGCTGGAGCGAGCCGTCCGCGGGCACTTCGACCGGAGCCCCGCGTGGGGCAAGTCTTCTCGGTCCTCCCACAAGAGATCTGGGGCGCCTGCGCCCCATAACAAGGGCAGAGGCGGAGAGAAAGCATGACCGACGCTTCCGCCTTTCCTCGGGCCGTCCCAACTGTGGACGAACTGGTGAATGACGGCCTGGAACTGGCCCGGCAAATCGCGCGGCGTCACGCCGGGCGCACGGGCGACCGAGACGAACTGGAGTCGGAGGCGATGTACGCCCTGGTCCTGGCGGCCCGTCGCTACCGCGAGGGGGACTGCCACGACGGGATTGATGCCGGCCCGGCGTCGTACGATCGCGATTCCTGGCGGCAATGGGCACGACTCTGGATCGCTCGGGCGCTGCGGCGTTTACTCCGAGAAGCTCCGCTGATCCGGGTCGGGATGCCGGTTCGGCTGAGGCGGTCGGCGGTCAGGGTGGCGACGGCCGTCACCAACCTGGCGGCCCGTGGGATCCGGCGGCCGACGGCGGACCAGATCGCGGGCGAGTCGTTGGTGCCCGAGGAGACCGTCGAGTTGGTGCTGACGATCCCGGGTGTTGTCGCTCTCCAGTCGGCCGTTGAGTGGGCCGAGAGCCGGGCACACGAGCGGGCGATCGCGGACCCGGTCACCGTTCCGCTGTTTCCGATCGTGGGGTTCGACAGGGACAGCAAGTGCCCACATTACGGACCGATCGCAGACGGTTCGACTCTCTGCTGCATGATCTGCCACGACACTGGGTGGCGTAAGCACCCGGCCCTCCGACGGACGAAGGCAACCGAACCGAAGGCCGAGCCTCGCCGATCTCCGTCGCCCCAGGCGTTGCCGGCATCGGCGAACCGCGAGACCCGCAAGCAGAAGCGGCGACGGCTGTTCGGCCCCGCATTGGCGCCTCCGGCCGAGGCCGGCTGAGTCGGTGGCGAAGCAACTCTTCCGTAACCTCCGGCGTGGCCATACGATGCCCGAATCGCTCGGCAACTGCCCGGACTGCTTGCGGCCCTACGGATTGCGCCGGCGGTGTTACAGGTGCAATCCCGGCAATCCGGGCGGCAATAGGCTGCGGGTACGCTCACGCGATGCCACTCCGCAATCAAGCCCCGGGCGCAGAGGCGCTGTGAGACCGAAGATCAACCTCGATGGTTTCGTACTGACGCCTGACCGAATCAGGACGCCGCGGCCGAAGTCCGCACTGACGAACGGCCACACGGCGACGCTCGATCGGTCCCGCAGTTTCATCTCGAGCGCCGGCAGCCTCGACCCGGACGAAGCGGATTTCGACCCCAGCACTCTCAAGCGTGCAGTTGAGTTGCGCAGTGAGAAGGCCGCAGCCGAAGTGCTGCCGACCGAATCTCCGGCCGAGATGCTGCGCCGGATCCACGCCGAGCGGGCCGAGGCCGAACGTGAGAAGACGCGGCGTGAGCGGGCCGAGGCCATGAAAAGCCCTGTCTCGTCAGTGTCCGCACCGCTCGGGAAGGCAGCGACGGCCCCCCTTTTTGATCGTTCTGGAAACCCCGCGTCGTCGCCCGTCGCCCAGTCAAAAAGCGGTGTGTCCCTAACGAATCTTGCGAGCGGTAACGCGGGTGAGGAAGTCATGCCCGGGGTTACCGTAGCGTCCACGAGCCCTGACGCACCTTCAATCGATCCCGAGATCCATGCGATCGCGGCGGCCCACGCCGCCCTGTGCGGTCTTGATGGACCGTCGATCCGCCGGGCGCTCAACTACCTGGGATGCAAGTTACTCGAACGGATGCCCGGCGTCGCCGGGTGAACGATACTCCCTCCTTTTGTGAAAGGTGATCCATGTTCAAGTCCATCGAAGCCGGCGCCGTGCTGCCCGGCTGGCTCGGCATCCTGTTGGCGTCGCTCGAACCGGCGACCCTGGCGGCGCTCCAGACGTTCATCGGCGACCTGATGGCCGGGCTCCCCACGACGCCGCCGACGACACTTCCGGGCTGGATGTCGGCCCTCGTCGCCGACCTCAAGCCGGCGGCGCTCCAGGCGCTTCAGGTGTTTATCGCCACGCTGCTGGGCAACGGACCGACGCCGGCTCCTGCCGCCTAGACCTGATGGTCCCCTTTTCCGCGTGTCGTGTCATCC
>DAIDJI010000916.1 GCA_027451455.1 Planctomycetales bacterium
GGTTGGGTCCGGGCGACTGCCGGGTTGACCACCTGGGACTGTGCCGATTTCCACCGGGTGAAGACTCCCGAGACGATTTCCTGAACGATGTCCTCGCCCAGAGCGTCGTTGTCTCCTTCCTCGGAAATCGAGGCTTCCTCGATCAATGCCAGTTCCGTCTCGCCCCGGAGACTGAGGAAGATGACATAGTCCACCACCTGTTCGATCTCGGATGGGCTCAAGATCGGGTCGAAGGCGGGCATCGACGTCCCGTCGAGCCCCTTGACGATGGTCCGGCGGAGGTCGTCGCGGTGGGGCCGGGCCCCCGTGGGGGTCGAGGTGAACTTGAAGATACCACGGCGGAAGTCGCGGGGTCTCGGGAAGAAGAAAGCCGCCGTTGGGCCGTCGCCGGCGCCTGTGACGCCATGACAGTGCAGGCAATTGCGCCGGTAGACAGAGTAACCGCCAGGCTGCGGTCGAAGCTTGGGATCCTGGAGGCTATCCCCCTCATAGATACGGCGGTCGCGGGCGTTCTGCCCGTCTCCTTCTCGAATATGGCTGGCGAGATAGCGTCCGCCGAGCATCAGCGGGGCGCCGTTGGGAACTCGGATGAGTTGAGGGTCGGGTCCGTACAGCCTGGCCATCGTCTCGCGGACCTTGGCCTGGAGCTTCGGTTTCCCGTGGAGATTCGGCTTGGGGCCGAGGTCCCGGGTCATGGCCTCAGCCTCGATGTAACGAAGGGATCCCGGGTCGTACGAGAGCCAGTCGGAGCAGCCGGCCGAGGCGAACAAAAGACCGATGAGTCCGAGTCTCCGGGCCGGTCGAAACCGCGAAACCACGCGTCGATCCTCCCACATCCGAAACCAGTCGAGGCGATGCCATCCCGCTCGACGACCGGGGACGGGTTTCCGTCCTGGTCTTCCGGTGATGATCGGGCGGATCTCGACGGTGGGTCGGGCGCTCCGGATCATCGAGCTTGCCGGTCGGGGCGGGGGGCGGTCGACTATGGCACGAGGCACCGCCATTGTGAGGGGGTGCCGCGCGGCCGTCAAGGCGGCGGGACCCTCATGAGAATATGGTAGCCTCGCGGTCCAGGGCCTACAAGGCACCCGCCGATTTCATTCCTTCCGGCATCGGTGAAATCGGTGATCAGCCGGCCGCTTGAAATCTCAGCTTGGCCGGTCGTCGCGACGAGACCCGCACGACGGGAGATCCGCGAGCCGTCGGTCTCACCTGACCCTCAACTTGCGACCGTGTGCCAACCGAATACGATAAGAGAACGATCGACAACCAGGCCGATCCTGTCGCGACGGTCGGGTGGCCGATCGGGAGCGGAACTGGGTCGGAGGCAAGGTCCCCGAATGAAGACGCCCGTCACGAAGCTGCGGAAGGGTCGGTTGCGTCGGGGACGGCCCGCAATCCCGGAGCCAACCCCGGAGACGGAAGCCTGGATTCGTGAGCATCAACCCTGCTCGTACTGGGAGGCCACTCGTCGACCGTTCCCCTCGCTGCTCTTCGTCGCCCCGATGGCGATCGGCTACGAGGTCGCCATACTCGTGCTGGAAGGCGAGGGGCGGGTTGGGCTCCGATCGGGAGCCGACGCCTGGATGCGAAACGGCCTCGCAACGGCAGGACTGTCTGACCCCTGGTTCCTCCCCTTGATCCTGGGCCTGATCCTGATGGGATGGCAGCTCGCCCGGTCGCACGACTGGCGGTTCTCACCGGCAATCATCGGTGGGATGATCGCCGAGAGCCTCGTCTGGGCGATCGCGCTGCTCGGGATCGGTCGCCTGATCGACCTGGGTTTCTCGTTTCTCGACCATGCACAGATTCCGATGCTCGCCGCCAGCGCGGCGGGGACGGAACAGACCGGAACCGGACATCCTTACCTGATCGCGATGATCGGTTACATCGGCGCAGGGGTCTACGAGGAAACGCTCTTCCGGCTGATGATGGTCCCGGTGTTCTACCAAATCCTCCGAGTTCTCCAGGCGCCCCAGGTACTGGCAAGTAGCTGGGCGGTGGTCGTCTCGGCCCTCCTTTTCGCGATCGCGCACCACACCGGGACGCCCGGCGAGCCGTTCACCTGGTATGTTTTTGTCTTTCGGTGGATGGCCGGCGTGTTCTTCGCCTGGGTCTTCGTTCTCCGGGGTTTCGGGATCGCGGTCGGTACCCATACCGCTTATGATATCCTGGTCGCCTGGATTGGCTGAAACCTGGACCGCGCGAGGATCGCTTACCGTTGCGGATCGCACACCTTACCGACATTCATTTCTGGCAGTATGTTTTCAACCCGCTCCGGTTAATGAGCAAGCGGTTGCACGGGATGGTCGCTCTGGCTGCCG
>DAIDJI010000917.1 GCA_027451455.1 Planctomycetales bacterium
CAAAAAGGCGGGCGTTGTCGACCGCCAGACCGATCCGCCCCGCCAGCTCCGTTCCAAGTTGAAGGTAGTCCTCGTCGTACCGCCGGCCCGACTCGGCGAAGATCAACGTCAGCGTGCCGAGGGTCCGACCGCGGGCCTTCAGCGGAACGATCATCGCCGATCGTAGCCCGAGCGAAAGCAGCAGCCGCAGGTGCTCGTCGTCCTGCGCGCTGACGGCGAGCATCTGGGGCGTCACCTCAGGCGCGAACGATGGCTCCCCCGTCCGCAGGACGTGGAACAGCCCACGCGGGTTCTCCGGCCGGGGCGGATAGCGCCGGTGAAGATCGCGCGCCAGCGCGACCCGCTCGGGGTCCTTGTGCGCCACCTCGACCCGCTGGAGCGAGCCATCCGGGCCGGCCAGGTCGAGCGTGCACCAGTCGGCGAACGTCGGAACGACCAGATGGCAAACATCGGAAAGCGTCGCCTCGTAGTCGAGTGCCGAGCCGAGCAACCGTCCGGCCTCGGCCAGCAACTTGAGCCGCTCCTGACTTCGGCGCAGGGCCTCGTCGCCCCCGGTCTGAATGGCGACTCCCCCCGCGGCCTCGTCGTGACCGGCTGACCCACGCTCTTGCATGACATCCGACTTCCCGACGAGAGAAAGCCCCATCCGATGGCCGGGGCTCGCCCGGTATTCCGAGGCTGGCAAGGCATTCGCCCTATCTTACATCAAGGAATCACCATCGCCTAGAGTCCGCGCCGCGATCGTGGAACCGCCGGAACCCCCCGGATCACGCGCGATGCCCAAACAAGGTGCCGAACACCACCCTTGCCCGGCAGTTGACATTCGTAGGACGATGGAGAAACGCTCAGACGTCTCGCCTCGGCTCAGGGCCGATGCGAATCCCCAATCGCGGCGGCAGACCCGCCCACCAATCCGGAGGTCCCCAGATGAGTCGGACGAGATGGCTGGCGGCACTGGTCGTTCTCCTCGCGCCGGGATACGGAACCGGGCCGATCCTCGCGGACGAACCACCCGACGCGGTTGGCCTGCGAATGGTCGGCGCCTTCCAGGGCGGACCGAACAACGAGGGACACAAGGTCCGGATCGAAATGGAGGGCGGCCAGACGCTCGAAGGACTCATCGACTCCCAGCCCTTCGTCGTCGACGGCGACCTCGGCCGGTACACGATCTGGGCCGATAAGATCCGGACGATCCAGTTCCTCAAGCGGTCCAACGTCGAGGACGAGCACGAGCCCGAACCTCATCCCCAGCCGCAGCCCCAGCCTCAGCCCGTCCGACGCAATCCGCAGGCGATGGGGATGATGGCCCAGGGGATGATGGGCGGGATGGGCGGCGGAATGATGATGCAACAGCCCACGCTCATCCGCGGAAAGGTGACAACCACCACGGGAAAGGTCATCATCGGCGACATCCACATCAGGCCGAACTTTTCGCTCACGCTCGATTTCGGCATCCTCTTCGTCGCACCCGAGAAGCTCCGAACGCTCACCGTGATCGATGCCGGGGCCGATCAGCAACAGCAACAGCAACAGCCCCAGATCCCGCCCGACGCGAAGAATGGGCCCCAGAACAACGCCACCCAGGGGAAGAAGCCTCAGCAACAGCCCCAGATCCCGCCCAACGCGGAGAAAGCGCCCCAGAACAACACCACCCAGGGGAAGAAGCCGTCGAACGGAAGCCGTTGATTCCTGGCGACATCGCTGAAAGAGGAGCCATTCATCGGTTGAATCGAGACGTGTGCAAAAATTCCGAAGCCTGATGTTGGGCGACGTGTGGCGTCTCACCGGCGGGCGGACGGGCCTGGCCTGGCCTGGGTCTGGCACCTCTGCCGGTTTGCGTCGCGTGCGATCCGAAACGGAAAAGAAGATCCCTGGTCGTCGGCGCGATCGGCCGTGCCGCTCGGCCGGCTGGCTGGAAAGGCGATGCTGGGACTATGGTCGCGTCTCGCTTCTGGGTGGGCCTGGTCGGCCGACCGGAAGCGGGGCGGGCCGGGGGTGGATCAATCGGCCGGT
This sequence comes from Planctomycetales bacterium, assembly GCA_027451455.1. Taxonomy (GTDB): domain Bacteria; phylum Planctomycetota; class Planctomycetia; order Isosphaerales; family Isosphaeraceae; genus JAKAUH01. The sequence continues at coordinate 2,014 of DAIDJI010000917.1, forward strand.
GTCTCGTCGGTCGAGTCGTCGTCGGGGAGGTTCAGTTCCTTGATCCGCCGGTAGAGCCGGGGCCGCGAGATCCCCAGAATCTCGGCGGCTCGCGACTTGTTGCTCCGCGATTGCCGGAGCGCGGTCTCGATCGCCCGGCGCTCGACCTCGGTGAGTAGCTCGTCGAGCGGCCGGGCTGGGTCGGGTGCGGCCGGGGGATTGTAGGCGCCGCCGCGCTGGCCGCGGATGGCGGCGGGAAGGTCGTCGGGCTCGATCCGGTCGCGACCGGCGCCGGCACGGGCGTGGGCATGTTCGACGACCCGCGT
>DAIDJI010000918.1 GCA_027451455.1 Planctomycetales bacterium
ACGCCCAGGAGTTCCTCGACGCCTACATTCGCTACCAGACGTCCCGGTTCGACAACCTCGCGAAGCCGCCCCGCAAGCCGGGCGATACCCTCTGGCGGAACGTCGGCGATCGGCATTTTGTCGTCCAGCGCAGGGGGCTCGACGTCGCCTCGGTCGAGGGCTTCGAGCCCGAGGCCACCGTCCGCCTGCTGGAAGCCGCCTTCCACGCGAAGAAGACCACCACAGACGCCGGCAAATGAAGAGATTCCGGAGGAACCACGAGAAACACGAAGGACACGAATCAAGACGAGCACTCGGGGGCCTGTCCTGGAGATCGGCGACCTGAGTTGCGTTTGTGCTTCATACTGGATGGGATTTCCCAGTGAGAATTTTTCTTCTTTCGTGTCCTTCGTGTTTTTCGTGGTTCCTCCGGAATCCGGATCGGGAAGCCTGAGCGGTGAGTATACGTGGCCTGCGTCTGTATCGTGCGGCGGTCCCCCTGAAAAAGGTGGTCAAGCACGCGTCGTTCGAGCGGTCGGTGAGCGAGAACCTGGTGGTGCGCGTCGAGCTCGCTGGCGGGACGGTCGGCTTCGGCGAGGGCGTCCCGCGGTCGTATGTCACGGGTGAGACCGTCGACACGGCGTTCGCGCTCCTTTCGGCGCACGACTGGTCGGCCGCAATCGGCCACCCGACGGACCTCGCCGACCTCGTTCGCCGGCTCGAATCGCTCCGTATCCCCGAGAACGAGGCCGATCCCCGCGGGATGGCCGGCAACGCGGCCCGCTCGGCGCTCGAGCTCGCCGTGCTCGATGCCTACGGCCGACTCTTCGGCGAGTCGATTGGTCGGGTCGTCGATCTGGTCTCGGTCAAGGGTTTGGACAGGCAGGCGCCTGCGCCCGTCCGGTACAGCGGTGCGATCACCGCCGAGTCGAGCTGGGGCGAGTGGAAGTCGGCCGTGAAGATGCGGCTCTACGGCTTCCATCAGGTGAAGATCAAGGTGGGAACCGCTGGGCAGGACGATCCAGAGCGGCTCCGCCGGCTGCGCAGGGTCCTCGGCCGACGGATGGATCTCCGGATCGACGCCAATGAAGCCTGGCCGGCGGCCGAAGTGCTCGATCGCGTCGAGCCGCTCCGACGCTACCGGCCAACCGCCCTCGAACAGCCCGTCCCTCACGCCGAGGTCAACGCACTGGCTGACCTTCGGCCGAGGATCGGCATCCCAATCATGCTGGACGAATCCCTCTGCGGGATTCCTGACGCTGAGGCCGCCATCGCGCGAAAAACGGCCGACATTTTCAACGTGCGCATCTCGAAATGCGGCGGCCTCATCCACTCGCTCCGGATCATCGGCCTCGCCCGCGGCGCCGGGCTCGATGTGCAGCTCGGCTGTCATCCGGGCGAGACAACGCTGCTCTCGGCCGCGGGGCGGCACCTGGCGAGCCGCCTGAGGGGATTGCGCTACGTCGAAGGCTCGTACGACCGCCACATCCTGGGCGCGAACCTCACCCGGCAAGATCTGACGTTCGGCTACGGCGGCCGGGCGCCCGCGATCGACGCGCCCGGCCTGGGCGTTGAGATCGACCCGTCGTCGCTCGAGGCCATGACCGTCGATTCGCGGGAGATTCGCTATGATTGAGGCGAGGCCTCCCGAGGGCCCCGAGGTCCGCCGCTTCGCCGCATCCGACGGCTATCCGATCCACGTCGCGCTCTGGCGGCCGAAGGGTCCGGTGAAGGGGCTCGCGATCGTTTTGCACGGCGTGCAGAGCCATTCGGGGTGGTATCACAACCTCGGCCGGACGCTCGCCGACTCGGGGTACCTCGCCAGCTTCCCCGACCGCCGCGGCTCGGGCGCCAATCCTCTCGACCGCGGCCATGCACCGTCCTCCGGGCGATTAATCGCCGACCAGGTCGAATGGGCCCGCGCCTTGAGAGCAGAGTATCCCGGCGTGCCGATCGCGGTGGCGGGAATCAGTTGGGGCGGCAAGCTTGCCGTGATTGCCGCCGCCCGGCATCCCGAGCTGGTCGACGCCCTGGCGTTGATCTGTCCCGGACTTCAGCCGAGAGTCGGCGTCTCGCTCAGGGAGAAGCTGCAAATCGCCTGGTCGCTCGTGACCCATCCTCGAAAGACGTTCCCCATCCCGCTATCGGACCCCGCACTCTTCACCGCGAGTCCCGAAGGCCAGGCGTTCATCGCCTCCGATCCCTACTCGCTCCGCGAGGGAACGGCCGGTCTGCTCGCCGCGAGTTTCTTCATCGATCGCCAGGTCGGCCGGGCGGCAGCCCAGATCCGGCAGCCGGCGCTTCTGATGCTCGCTGGCCGCGACCGGATCATCGAGAAC
>DAIDJI010000919.1 GCA_027451455.1 Planctomycetales bacterium
GGGCCATCTGTCGGAGGGAGGACCAAGGGGCATACGGGACGGGTAAGGACAGGAACGGAGCCACCTTCTATCGCCATCGCCTCTCAGGCGACGACGGCTACCGGCACATCCCCGGCCCCGCGAGACCGACCGTGGAGCCCCCGACGAAGCCGCCCGTTCGAGCCGAGCCGGACATGCTGCATCAGGTGTACTCCGCGTTTCTGGAGGGCCTGCCGCTGACGGCTTCCCATCGCCAGGATCTCAAGCGTCGCGGCTTTCCCGATCCCGAGATCGACCGCCTCGTATACCGATCTTGGACGCGGGTCGTTCCCAAAGACCTGTACCGCCGGCTCCATCAACAGTACGGCGATCGGTTGCTGTCGGTCCCCGGCTTCGCGAGGCATGACCGCGGATCGCTCTTGTTCCTCTGCCGTCCCGGCCTCCTGATTCCCGTCCGCGACGTCGGTGGTCGAGTCATCGCGCTCAAGACCAGGCCCGACGACCGGAAGGGCGGTGGTGCAAAGTACCTCTGGATTTCATCGAAGAGGAGGGGCGGCCCCTCGCCTGGGTCGCAGGCCCACGTACCGCTCGGGATTGCCGGGCCGGTCGAGGTGGTCCGAATCACTGAAGGCGAGATCAAGGCCGATCTGGCAACCGTCCTATCCGGGATTCCGACGGTATCGGCCCCTGGCGCCACGAACTGGAAGCCGGCCCTGGCCACAGTGAAGGCCCTTGGCTGCAAGGCGGTCCGGCTGGCCTTCGATCGGGATCTCCTGAGCAAGAAGGAGGTCTCGGGTGCGCTTCTGGACCTGGCGAGGGCCATCCGCCGGGACCAGCTCAGCCTGGAGTATGAGACCTGGGATCCGCGGCACAAGGGCATTGACGATGCGATGGCCGCCAGTGTCACGACCTCGGTCCTGGAGGGGACGGTGGCGCAGAAGGCGATCGAGAGGGATGCCGCAGAGGCCGATCCGGACGCCCCGCGAGTGATGGAGGCGCCGGACGATCCGCACCGGCTCGCCCGGGTCTTCCGCGATCGGCAATGCAAACATCCGGATGGGCTCACCCTGCGGTTCTATCGAGATGAGTGGCTTGAATGGGAGGGCTCGCATTATCGGGCGGTCCCGACCAAAGAGGTGAACGCTCGGCTGAATTCAAACTGCAAGACCGAGTTCGACGAGGTCTTCCAGGAGGAGTTCGCTGAATGGGCCAGTAGGGGCAAGAAGGACGCGAAAGGGAAGGAGTGTCCCGCTCCCAGGGCCCGCAAGGTGGGCACCCGACTGATCGGCGATGTGAACCAGGCCCTAATGGGCATGACGCTCCTCAAGGGCGACGTCCGCACGCCCTCCTGGCTCATCCCGGATCCGCCCCATCCCGCGGACGAGTTTATCCCGTGCCAGAATGCCCTCGTTCACCTGCCGTCGCTGGTCGGCGGCAAGGATGCGGTCGCGGTCTATCACCCGACCCCGGCCTTCTTCGGGACGTATGCCCTGGACTACGACTTCAACCTCGACGCGCCCCAGCCCAACGAATGGCTGAAGTTCCTCGCCTCGATCTGGCCTGGCGATGATGAGACGGATTGCATCGAGACCCTCCAGGAATGGTTCGGATATTGCCTGACCGAGGACACGCGGCAGCAGAAGATCCTCGGCCTCATCGGCCCCAAGCGGGCCGGCAAGGACACGATCGCTCGAATCCTCCGCGCGCTGATCGGGGCCGATAACGTCGCCGGCCCTACCCTCTCGACGCTCGCGTCCCACTTTGGCCTCTGGCCGCTGATCGGCAAGCCGCTGGCGATCATCTCCGACGCACGTGTGTCCGGCCGGTCGGACATCGCGGCGATCGTCGAGAGGCTGCTGACGATCAGCGGCGAGGGCACCATCACGATCGATCGCAAGAACATGACGCAGTGGACCGGGAAGCTGCCGACTCGACTGGTCCTGATCTCCAACGAACTTCCCAAGCTGTCCGATACCTCCGGCGCCCTCGCTGGCCGCCTCGTTATCCTCAAGCTGACGCGATCGTTCTACGGCAAGGAGGACAAGACCCTCTTCGATCGCCTCGTCGCCGAACTCCCGGGGATCTTGCTCTGGGCTGTCGAGGGGTGGAGGCGGCTCAACGAGCGGGGCCATTTCATCCAGCCGAGTTCCGGGAAGGAATTGGTGGACCAGATGGACGAGATCTCCTCGCCGGTCGGAGTCTTCGTGAAGGAATGCGTCGAGGTCGGCCCTGGGCTCAGCGTGGCGGTCGACGACATCTTCGATCGCTGGGAGCGTTGGTGCAAGGCCAAGGGCCGCAGGAACGCTGGCGATCATCAGGAGTTTGGC
>DAIDJI010000920.1 GCA_027451455.1 Planctomycetales bacterium
TTCGAGGATGAAACCAACCTCCGCTGCCAGATCGTCCTCGACACCAGCCGGTCGATGGGATACGGAACGATCGGCTACACCAAGATCGAGTACGCCCGAACCGCCGCGGCGACTCTCGCCTACTTCCTCGCGACCCAGCGCGATGCCTGCGGGCTGATCACCTTCGAGGACCGGATCGTCGAGTTCATCCCAGCCCGGTATCGCCCCGGCCACCTCCGCCGGATTCTCGCTGTCCTGGAGCGCGAGCCCACCGGCCGCGTCACCGACCTCGCCGGGCCGATCGAGGAGGTGGCCGCGGCCGTCCGGCGCAGGGGGCTGATCGTCCTGCTCTCGGACCTCCTCGCCGACGCCTCCCTGCTTCGAACCCGACTCGGCTATCTCAGGTCGCAGGGGCACGACGTGGTCGTCCTCCGCATCCTCGACCCGGCCGAGGTCGGCTTTACCTTCGAGGCCCCAGCCATGTTCCGCGATGTGGAGTCCGGACGTGAACTCTACGTCGATCCCGCCCAGGCCCGCGCCGAGTATCGAAGGCGGTTCGACACCCACGCCGACGAGATCCGCCGGGCCTGCCTCGACCTCGGGATCGAATATGAGACCATCACCACCGACCGGCCCCTCGAACTGGTCCTCTTCGACCTGCTCCGCGCCCGGATGAGGCGAGGGCGCCACCCGGGCCGCCGCACGGCCTCGCGACGGGGAGGCCCCGCATGAGCGTCCTGACCCCGCTCTACCTGCTCGGCGTGCTCGCAGTCGCCGGACCAATTATCTTCCACCTGATCCGACGCTCGCCGAGCGGCCAGATTCCCTTTAGCTCGCTCCTGTTTTTGACCCCCTCGCCACCGAGACTCGCACGCCGAAGCCGGCTCGATAACATCCTGCTTCTGATCCTCCGCGCCTCGGTCCTCTGCCTCCTCGCGTTCGCCTTCGCCCGGCCCTTCCTGCGCCAGAAGGCCGAGTGGAACGTCGGCGACAACGAGACCCGCCGACGGACAGCCGTCCTCATCGATACCAGCGCCAGCCTTCGCCGGGGTAACCTGTGGGACCGGGCCCGCGCCGAGGCCCGCCGCGCCCTCGGCGAGACCGGTCCGACCGATGAGATCGCACTCATCGCCTTCGACCGATCGACCCGACCCGTCGTTACGTTCCGCGAGTCGTCCCAGATGCAGGCCGGACGCCGTCAGGCTCTCGCCCTGGCCCGGCTGGACGCACTGAAACCCTCGTGGAACGGGACCGACCTCGGCCGCGCCCTGATCGATACCGTCGCCGCGATCGAGGACGTCGCCGACCCGCGCGAATCGGCCGGGCGGATGCCAAAGCGGATCGTTCTCGTCACCGATCTTCAGCGCGGAAGCCGGCTCGAATCCCTCGGCGAATTCGAGTGGCCCAGGGATGTCGAGCTGATCGTCCGATCTGTGACCGACGACGCCTCGAACGCAGGATTGCAGCGCCTCGCCGATCCGACCGAGGGCGACCGCGAGCCGAGAATTCGCGTCGTCAACGACGCCGGATCGCGCAGGGAGCGGTTCCGCCTCCGATGGCTGGGCATCGAGGGCAAGCCGATCGGCGACCCGGTCGACGCCTACGTCCCACCCGGCGAGAGCCGGGTCGTTCGGATGCCGCGTCCCAAACAGCCGGCCTCCGCGCGATCGATCGTCCTGGAAGGCGACGGAACGCCGTTCGACAACACGCTCCACGTCGCCGATGAGCCCCGCCAGGAGGCGATCGTCCTCTTCCTCGGCAACGACCGCGCCGACGATCCCGAGGGCCTGCTCTACTACCTCGATCGCGTATTCCTCGATACGCCGAGGCGGACCATCCGCATTTCCGCTCAGTCTCCCTCAGCGCCGATTACCATCGACCCCAGGCACCCGATCCCGCTCGCGATCGTTGCCGCCGAGGTTTCTCCCGAGCAGGCTCGACGGCTCCGCGACCTCGCCCGAGCCGGCTCGACGATCCTCGACGTCGCCACCCAACCCGGTCGCGGTCAAACACTCGCAACGCTCCTCGACGTCCCGCCTCATCCAATCGAGGAATCCCGATCGCAAGATTCCCTCCTGGGTGAAATTGCCTTCGATCACCCGATCTTCGCCCCGTTCGCCCCACCGCAGTTCCGCGACTTCACCAGAATCCATTTCTGGAAGCACCGAAAGCTTGATGCCCATTCGCTCGCCGGCGCTCGTGTCCTGGCCCGGTTCGACAATGGTGATCTCTCCCCCGATATCACACTGCAACGTGGCTGGCATGGTGAGCACCGGCAGTCCGTTGATGAGCTGCTTCTCGGAACCTGGTTCCCAGAGTCCACTGG
>DAIDJI010000921.1 GCA_027451455.1 Planctomycetales bacterium
GCTCGTCGTTGTCGACGCCGAGGACGGCGACCTCGTCAGGGACCCGGACGCCGATCCGTCGACACGCCTCGAGGATTTTCTGGCCGTCGGGGTCGTTTGCCGCCATCACGGCGCAGGGGCGTGGGAGCGATTGGACCCAGGCGGCGAGTCGGTCCTGGTCGTGCTCCCAGTTTTCCCGGCCGCCGTTTTCCGCGTGGTAGACGAGGCACTCGCCTCCGGCCTCGGCGACGGCGCGGCTGAAGGCGTCTCGGCGTTCGTCGGACCAGTTGAGCCCCGGGTGACCGCAGAAGCCGAACCAGCGGAAGCCGCGCTCGAGGTAGTGGCTGGCCGCCAGTTTCGCGATCGCCGCGTTGTCGACGTGGACCAGCGGCAGCTCCGGACGACGGACGACCCCCAGGACGTCCACCGCCGGGATACCCGAGGAGACGACCGCCTCAGCGATCTGAGCGTTCTGGACGCGGGCGATGATTCCGTCGCCGTCCCATTCGTTGAGCCACCGAGGGACCGACTCTTCGAGGCTTCTGGGCTCGTGGTAGATCGACCAGGGACCGCACTCGCGGGTGAATCGCGCAATCCCGAGGAGGATGTCGCGGCCCGAGGCCAGCGAGGTCTCGATCACCAGGGCCACCCTTGGCGTGCCACGTTCGAGATGCGATCTCCGGCGAACCACGTGTTGCCCCCGTTGCATCCTGACCGAATTCCGACAAAGTTTGACCGAGAATCGGCTACGTTGCGCTTCTCTAGCATCCTAATATTAGTTATTGCGTCGAGGGGAATGAGAAGGCCCCTCGCTCTGAGAGAAGTTCCGGATTCTGGGCAGGTCGCTCATCGAGCGGCTTCGCGGTCCTGGTGCGCGCCGGGGTTCTCGCGGGCTTTCGATGATGGTCCCGTATCCGGACGAAATCAAGCCTGGCTCCCTCAGGGCCGCGATGACCGCCCAGGGGTCTCCGGGCGAGATCGATAGCAATCGAGCGGTGGCGATCGCGGGGCATTCCGGCCACCGGCCCATGTCTGGCCCGGGCTGGTGGAGGCCACCTCACTCGGCGTTTTTCTCCGGTTTCCTTTTTCATTCCGTGCGGAAGGGTTGTGCCATGAGATCGAGGCTACGCAGCGGTTTCACGCTGATTGAGCTCCTGGTGGTGATCGCGATCATCGCCGTTCTGATCGCCCTGTTGCTTCCGGCGGTGCAGGCGGCGCGCGAGGCCGCCCGCCGCGCGCAGTGTACGAACAATCTGAAGCAGTTCGGCATTGCGATGCATAATTATCATACTTCGAACGATACGTTCCCGATGGGGGCGTCGCTTTGCTACTACAATTATGGCGGGGGCTATCCCTGCACGACCTGGAATAACTGGTCGGCCCACGCGATGATGCTGGGTTACCTGGAGCAGACGGCGCTTTACAACGCGATCAACTTCAACATGGAGGGTCGAGGGAGCGACTACGCGAGCGCCGCGAACTCGACGGCGTACAACGCCAAGATCAAGGTCTTCATCTGCCCCTCGGACCCGAACGGTGGGATTGTCAACGACAACTGCTATTATGGGAGCGTCGGGCCGACGACCAACGCGGGGAGCGATACGCCGCCCCGGCCGACCTCGCCCGCCTGTCCGGGCGGTTTTGCCGATCCGACCTCGGGGGTGTTCGCCTTCCGGATGTCGTACAGCATTGCGGCGATCACGGACGGCACCTCGAACACGGTCGCGTTTTCCGAGGGCCGGGCGGGTCCGACCGGCGCGGCTGCCGTTCCGGGCGCGATGATCATGGGCGCGGGGCTCTCGGGTATGGCGTACTTTCTCAATGCCAACCAGAATGCTCAGCTCGTGCTGAACGACCTCCAGACCTGCACGACGAGGTTTCTCAATCCCTCGAATCTCGGCAACATCTCGGTGGGCCACGGCCACGACTGGGGCATCGGCGGGATGGGGGCCACACTCTTTAACACGATCGCTCCGCCAAACAGCACCAACTATCCCTGGGCGGCCTGCCGGACCGATTGTGGTGGCGGCTGCGACGGGGCCAGCATGGACTATTCCAACGCCCAGAGCTATCACCCGGGCGGCGTGAATGCTCTCCTGGCCGACGGCAGCGTTCGCTTTGTCAAGAGTTCGGTGAATATCTATACCTGGTGGTCGCTGGGGAGTCGTGCTGGCGGCGAGGTGATCGACGCCAACAGCTATTGATGCAAATGGAAAAGGAGGCCGGACGGTTCGACGAGGAGCCGTCCGGTCCCGCTATTCGTCACCATCCTGCGCGACAAGCACCAGCAGACCGTCTCCCTCCTCATCGACAAGCACCGT
>DAIDJI010000922.1 GCA_027451455.1 Planctomycetales bacterium
AGTCCGCTGTCGACGCCCATCCCGGCGCCGGCACCGATCAGGATCGCGTCGGCCCCGGCAATCGCCGAGGCGGCGCGGTCGAGGCTCGCTTCGAGGCTCATGGTTCCGACGTTCCTCAAGGAGCGGGAATCAGGCCGTCCGCGCCTTCGCGCGCCGGGGCTTCTTCGCCGGATAGACACCGACGACACGGATCAGGTTCTCGGCCTCCGGATGCGTGAGTCCGAAGGTGAGCAGATAGGTGGCGACCTCGTCGCGTTTCTCGGCGCGGATGCCGTCGCTCCCCCAGAATGCTGCGTAAGGGACGGGCGCACCGCCGACCATCCCACGCTCGGGCACGAGCGTGTGCGTCACGTCGCCGGCCTGGTCGCGGCACAGCCAGACGCGCGGGTCTCTCGGCCCATCGGGCGAGGGGTTGGTCATCAGGATACGGATCAGGCCGCTATTCTCCAGGAAACGGAGAATCTCCGCCTTCGCCAGCGGGGTGGGAGGCTCGCGGTCCGGCTCCAGCCGATCCTCCGAGACCATGTAACGACTCGGTTCGAAGGGATCCGAGGGGACGCTCACCGTGTACTGCCGACGGCCACCGACACCGAACGGCCCGCGGTCCTCGACGATCGTACCCCAGACCGAGTAGCCCGGGAACTGGAAGCGCACCCGATCCCCGATCCGGTACAGGGGCTTTGGCATCCTGGAACTCATCGGATGTCCTCCCTTCACCAGGGTGAGAGCCCGGTCATCCCGTGGAGACGACTTTGCATGACCCGATCGAAGGCGATCGCCAGACCCTCGCAGCCCGATCGCCATCCCTGGACCTTTTCCAGCCGCAGGAAGGCGCTTCCCAGCGTTCCGGGGTCGAAATCCTGGTGGGCAATCGCATTCCGCCAGCGGTTCAGTTCCTCCAGACGCTCGAACCGGCCCTGATTGCGGGCATCAAGCCTCCGCACGTCGTCCCAGAATCTCTCACCGAACCGCCCGAAGTCTGAGCCGATGTTTCCGGGATTGGGGTTCCCCGTGTCCAGCTTCCGGTTCCAGACGAGGGCCTTCTTGAAGGTTTCCCACAATCCGGCCGGCACCGTCGATTCTACCAGGTGGACGACGCACTCGTCGTGAAGCTCGCGGCAAAACCCCTGGAATTGGGCCGAGAGGAGCATTGCATAGGCGTGGTTCACCTGTTGTGTCGCATACCGGCGGCCGGGGCCGCCGCCGCCGAGGCCAGAGTGGGCTTCCTCAATCCGGTCGAGTGCCCGCAACCGATGCTCCAGCCAGAATTGCAGCGATCGCGACGTCATTCCTACGCCAGCAATTCCTTGCGGATCTTCGCCGTGTTCTCGGGGCCGATCAGCTTCTGGTCGAGGCCCATCGAGGGGTACGTGAGCTTCCAGGGATCGAGGCCCAGCAGGTGCAGGATCGTCGCCTGAAGATCGTGAATGCCGATCGGATTGTCGACGATCTGGTAGCCCAGTTCATCGGTGGCACCAACCGTGATCCCCGGCCTGATTCCGCCGCCGGCCATCCAGATCGAGAAGCAGTGCGGGTGGTGGTCGCGGCCGAGGAACTTCGAGCCGCCCCGCGCCTCGTTCATGGACGTCCGACCGAACTCGCCGCCCCAGACGATCAGGGTGTCGTCGAGCATCCCCCGACGCTTCAAATCCTTCACCAGCGCCGCGATCGGGCGGTCGATCTCCCGACACTTGATCGGGAGGTGCTTGACGATGTCGTCGCCGGTGCCGGTTCCGTGGCAGTCCCATCCCCAGTCGAAAAGCTGCACGTATCGCACGCCCCGCTCCACCAGCCGGCGCGCCAGCAGGCAGTTGTTCGCGAACGACGAGCCTCCCGGCGTCGCGCCGTATTCCTCGAGGATCGAGGCCGGCTCCTGGCGGATCTCCATCACGTCGGGGACCGCCATCTGCATCCGGAACGCCAGCTCATACTGGCTGATTCGGGTGAGCGTCTCGGGGTCGCCGAACTCGGAAAGCTCGTACTCATTCAGACGGCGGAGGGCGTCGAGGGTCCGTCGACGGTCCGACCGTTCCATCCCTTTCGGATCGCTGACATAAAGCACCGGGTCGCCGACCGTCCGGCACTGCACGCCCTGGTAGACACTCGGCAGGAAGCCCGTGCTCCAGAGCGCCTTGCCGCCGGTGGGATCGGTTCCGCCGCTGATCAGGACGACGAAGCCGGGTAAATCCTGGTTCTCGGTTCCGAGCCCGTAGGTAATCCACGAGCCCATCGCCGCCCCGCCGTTCCGCTGCGAGCCGGTGAAGAGGAACAGTTCGGCCGGAGCGTGGTTGAACT
>DAIDJI010000923.1 GCA_027451455.1 Planctomycetales bacterium
GTCAACCGGCCCAAAAATGCAGACCGGGCTACCCGGTTGCACGCGGGGCGACAATCGACGATATTCCGAGGACCCCGGAGATTCAGCGCCCCCGGGGGCCCATCAAGATCGCCCCACAATCAGGGTACACGAATGAAAATCCCGAGCCTCGCCACGCTCGCAATCATGATCCTCGGATCGGCTGCCACCGCGGCGGATCATTCCCTATCGGCATCGCTGCCGCGCAGTACTCCCGAGTCGCAGGGCGTCTCCTCCTCGGGGATTCGGGCGTTCGTCGAGGCCGCCGACCGCGAGATCGACTCGCTCCACAGCTTCATGCTCGTCCGCCACGGCCACGTTGTTGCCGAGGGGTGGTGGTCGCCCTATTCGGCCGGGACCCGGCACGAGCTGTACTCGCTCAGCAAAAGCTTCACTTCGACAGCCGTCGGCCTGGCGATCGCCGAGGGGAAACTCAGTGTTGACGACGAGGTCCTCAAATTCTTCCCCGATGATGCTCCCGAGTCGCCGAGCAAGAACCTCCGCTCGATGCGCGTCAGCGACCTGCTCCGGATGTCGACCGGCCACCAGGTCGAGCCGACCCGCCCGCCCGACGCGGTCTGGACAAAGCGATTCCTCGCTCAGCCGGTGCCCTTCAAGCCGGGGACGCACTTCCTGTACAACACCTCGGCCACCTACATGCTCTCGGCGATCGTGCAGAAGGTGACCGGGCAGAAGGTGATCGACTACCTCCGCCCCCGCCTCTTCGAGCCGCTCGGCATCGAAGACCCGACCTGGGGCGAGAGCCCGCAAGGGATCAACCTCGGCGGATACGGACTGAGCATTCGGACCGAGGACATCGCGAAGTTCGGCCAGCTCTACCTCCGGAAGGGGAAATGGGGCGACCGGCAGCTCGTCCCGGCGACCTGGGTCGAGGCGGCCACCTCCCGGCAGACCTCCAACGGGAGCGCTCCGAATAGCGACTGGGACCAGGGCTACGGCTACCAGTTCTGGCGATCCCGCCACGGCGCCTACCGGGGCGACGGCGCCTTCGGCCAGTACTGCATCGTGATGCCCGAGCAGGACGCTGTGATCGCGATCACCAGCGGCGTCCGGAACATGCAGGCCGTCCTTGACCTGGTCTGGAATCAGTTGCTCCCGGCGATGAAGTCGGAATCGCTTCCACCCGACGACGCAGCCCGGGCGAAGCTCCAGAGCGTGCTCGCCGGCCTGACCATCCGTCCGCTGCAGGGGACCGGCTCGCCTGCCGATGCCCTCGGCAAAACCTACAAGCTGCCAACCAACCCGCTCAAGCTGGAATCCATCCGGCTCGACGGGGCCAATCCCGTCCAACTTGTGATGAAGGTCGACGGTCAGGACCACCGGCTCGCCTGCCCGGCGGGCTCGTGGTCCAGGGGCCAATTCACGATCGCCTCGATGTTCCACGGTGCGGCGGCGGGCAGCGGTGCCTGGGTCGGCGAGAACACCTTCAAGGCCCGCGTCTGCTACTACGAGACGCCGTACATGGTCACCTTCTCGCTCAAATTTGAGGGCGATTCGGTCCACCTCGACGCCGAGATGAACGTCGGCTTCGGTCGGATTCAGATGCCGAAGCTCGTCGGCAAGGCCGATTAAGTAGCACGTTCCGAGGAGACTCTCCGCCATGTCCTCCCGCTCCATCGCGATTGTCGGGCTGCTCGCCGCGGCGAGTCTCGCCGCTCTGGCCGCTCCCGACGATCGCCCGGGCGCTCCGGCAATCGCTTGGCGACAGCACGACATCCAGCGCCCGAAGCCGCCGGTCGTCGAGCCGGCCGACGCTCCGATTGCGTCTCGCCCGCCGACCGACGCTGTGATCCTCTTCGACGGCAAGAGCCTCGACGCCTGGAAGGCCGACCGCGGTGGTCCGGCCCGCTGGAAGATCGTCGACGGAACCCTTCAAACGGTCCCCGGCGCTGGTCGTATCGAGACCCGGCGGGAATTCGGAGACATCCAGCTCCACGTCGAGTGGTCGGCCCCAAGCCCACCGCACGGTAAAGGGCAAGACCGGGGGAATAGCGGCGTCTTTCTGATGGGAGAGTTCGAGGTTCAGGTTCTCGACTCCTACCGCGCTGAGACCTACGCCGACGGCCAGGCCGGAGCGATCTACGGCCAGTACCCGCCGCTCTCCAACCCCGCACGCCATCCTGTGAGCTGGATACCAGTTTTTTAGATGCTGTGTTCAATTGTGACATGCCTGTTATTTTTGCTGGCGATTTAAACGCCAAATCTACCACTTGGAATCACCCAAGAACGGACCTGACTGGTGCCCAGATCGAAT
>DAIDJI010000924.1 GCA_027451455.1 Planctomycetales bacterium
AAGGCGCTCGAGGCCGAGGCCGCCCGCCTCGGAACCACCATCGATAGCCTGGCGATCGCCGCGGCGCTGGCACGCCCCTGGGCCGACGTCGTTCTCAGCGGCGCCGCGACCGCCGAACATCTGGGCTCGAACCTGGCTGCGAGCACCGTCGTCTGGGACTCGGAGGCCGACGGGCGGCTCGACTCGATCGCCGAATCGCCGGCCGATTACTGGGGATTCCGCGCGCGGCTCCCCTGGAACTGATCGCCGGAGCACGAATACCGAGACGACCTCGCCCCTTGTCGATCGACGACCCGACCCGTACGCTATGGGTTTGCCGGTCCCAACTTCGGATGGAACAGGACGGCGCCTTGCCCTTCAGGAATCGACTCATGAGTCAGCGACGGCCGCTCTGCCCCGGGTTTCCCATCGTCTTTCTCGTCGCCGGCCTGATCCTGCTCGCAGGTGACGTCGCCCGCGCTCAGGACCTCAAGAAGGGTCAGCGGCTCGCCGATTACTTCGGCTTCCGGCCGCTGGAGATCTACAAGCTGGAGCACCGGATCGCCAACCTGACCCTCCGCGACCTCGACGGCGACCACGTCCAGGACATTGCCGTCAGCAACAATGCCCGGTCGCGGATCGAGCTGTTCCTCAGCACCAAGAAGAGCGACGAGGACGACGCCAACCGCCCGTTCCGCAAGGATCCGAACGATCTGCGCTACGATCGAAGGATGCGGCAGGTGCACATCCCGGTCAACAAGGAAATCGTGAGTCTCGACTCCGGCGACTTCAATAGCGACGGGAAGCCCGACCTGGTCTTCTACGGGACGCCGGCCGAGATTCACATCCTGTTCAATGAAGGCGAGGGCCGGTTCGGGAACGTCAAGAAGATCACCTCGGGCGAGGGGGTCGAGCGGGCCAGCGCGCTCTCCGTCGGCGACCTCGACCAGGACGGCCGCGACGATATCGTCCTGCTCTCCGACCACGAACTGGCGTTCGTCTATCAGAAGTCGCCCGGTGTTCTTTCGGAGCCCGAGCGTGTCCCGCACACGGCCGAGAATCCCTGGCTGGTCCGAATCCTCGACCTCGACGGCGACGGAGCGAAGGACCTGGTGCTCGCCGGCTCGGCCGGCGACCAGCCGATCCACATTCGATTCGCGACCCCCGAGAAGAGGCTGGGCCCTGAGCAGCGGTTCGCCGTGGAGATGTTCCGCGCCATCGCCTTCGGCGCCGTGGACAACCGGCCCGGCTCGGAGATCCTGACCATCGAGAACCAGTCGGGCCGGGCCCGAATTCTCTCGCTCGACCAGTCGGCCAACGACGAGGCGGACAAAAGAGGCCGCCTGGTGTATTTCGGCCTGCCGCAAGGCGCGGAACGGGGCCGATCACTGGCCCTGGGCGACCTCGACGGCGACGGCCGACAGGACATCATCGTCACCGACCCGGCCAACGCTCAGACCTGGGCGTATCTGCAATCGGGCCGATCCGGCCTGGGCGCCGGGCTGAGCTTCCCGAGCCTTGTCGGTGCCCAGTCCGTACACGTCGCCGATCTCGACGGCGACAAGAAAGACGAGGTCTACGTTCTCTCCGACAAGGAGAAGCAGATCGGCCGGAGCGTTTTCGTGAAGGGTCGACTGACCTTCCCGACACCGCTGCAAGCCTCCGGTGAACCGGTCGGGATGGACATGGCCGACCTCGACGGCGACAAAAAGCCCGAGATCCTCTACGTCGCCCGGTCACGCCCGAAGCCCGGCTCCGAGGTCTACGAGCTACGGGCCCTCGCCCGCGGTCAGGACGGAACGTTCCATCCGTTCAAGTGGGGCGAGGCCGAGTCGGTGGCGCTTCCAGCGGTGAAGTCGGCCCCGGCGGCGATTGAGTCGCTCGACTTCAACGCCGACGGCCTGCCGGATCTGATGATCTTCAACGAGTACGGGACGCCTCAGATCCTGATGGGCCGGAAGGGTGAGGCGCCCGCCCCGCTCGCCGGCGGACTCGGGCCGCTCACCGGCGCCTTGCCGACGTCGATCAGCGAGATGAACCTCGACGGCCCCGCGCTCTTCGTTGCGCAGAATACCTTCGCCCGCCGGATCGCGCTGGATCCGAAGGGCCACTGGCTGATCAAGGATCAGTACAACTCGGGCCGGAACGGCGCCACGATCCAGGGAGCCGCCGCGATCGACACCGACGGCGACGGAGTGAAAGAGATCGTCATGCTCGACCGCAAAACGCGATCGCTGATCTATCTCACCAAAAAGGACGGCGCCTATCGCCCCTCGGGGACTCTGTCGGTCGGTTCGTTCAATTT
>DAIDJI010000925.1:0-2006 GCA_027451455.1 Planctomycetales bacterium
CGGATGGCGATCGGGGCGGTCATGGCGTTGTTCTCGGTCGAGATCTCGTCGGGGAGTCGAGGGACGGTCAGGCTGACGGTCAGGTCGCCGACGGCCTTCGGCTTCCAGAGGAGCCAGTCGGTGGTCCGCCCCATCGCGGCAATCCGGATTTCCTTCGAGACGAGATCGCCGTCAGAGGTCTTCATCGTCACCGTCGCGATGTGATCGCGCGGCAGCGAGCTTTCGAGCGTAAACGGGACACGGACCGCCTTGCCGGCGATCCCGAACGTCGGCAGATCGAGGCTCAGCAGTTCGACATCGGGGAGTCGGCTCCGGCTGCCGACGGGTACTGCCAGGACGGGTACGCCCTTGATCCGCAATCGTGCGGCAACCTCAACTGGCGGCGAGCCCTCGTTCCAGTCTCCGTCCGATGCCAGGACCACGCCCCGGAGGTTCGGAATGCGATCGGCGGCGCGGGCGAGCGGTTCGGAGAGGTCGGTGCCGCGCGCAGCGCGGGCCTCGCGGGCGGGGTCGGACTTGAGGTCCTTGTTCCCCAGCGATTCGGATTTCAGCGCGGCCGGGGCTGCGAACGGCTGAATGACCACATTCATCCGGCGCTGGAGTTCGTTCCAGGTCGCGGGATCGCGCATCGCCGCGATGGCCTCGGAACGCGTGCTGGCGTTCGAGGCCGGCTGGCCGGACGCGACGACATCGCGCGTCTCCATGCTCGGCGAGGTGTCGAGTAGAACGGCGATGGACGGCTTCTCTTCCGGGCGATATTCCTCGACCCATTCGGGCTGGTTGAGCAACACGCCCGCGAGGGCGACGATCGCCAGCCGAAGCGTTTCCAGCATGGCCATCGATGGGCGATAGCCGGAGCGTCGCCAGGCGATGAAGCTATAGACTGCTGCGACCGCCAGCGCTGCGACCGAGAAGCCGAACGTCCAGGGCGTCCAGAGAAAGGTGAGCGACCGTGTGACGCTCATGAGACGGCTCCGGCGAAGGAAGCAGCCCCGGCGCGGTTCGAGGGCGCCGAGGGCCTGGTGATCCGGGGCAGGCAAAGCCCGGCCTCGACCACCAGCGCCACGATCATCGCGACGAGGAACATCCGCCAGACCTCCTGGATTAGCGAGCCGGTTCCGCCGGCCCGCCCGTCGACGCGCGAGAAATCGAGTCCGCGGAACAGGGCGTCCACTCGTCCGTCGGCCAGGACGACGGCCGACTCCTCGGCAGCCGGGCGGTTGACCGCCAGTAGCTTGCCGCCGGATTCGTAGACGCCCCGGTGCGCTGCATATTCGATCGAGACCGCCTCGTCGCCTCCGGCGATCCGCTGCCAATGCGCGGGGTCGTCGCCTGTCGGCTCGCCAGCACTGAGCTGTCGAGTCGTTCCCAGCGACGAGGAGCCCGCGATCATCGCCCGCTGGACCATCACATAAAGCACAACGCCGCCCGATGCGAGCGACGAATCGCCGGGCGCCGGCGTGGTCCCGCAGAAGTAGACGGCACCCCCCGGATCCTCGACCCGGGCCATCAGCGCCGTGCCGCCCTTGAGGGTCGCCAGCGCGGTCGACTTGCCGCCCGAGAACCCGCAGGCCCGCCGGATCTGGAGCTTGCCGACCGGCAAGGAGGCACCGCTCTGGGTGTTGGCGAGCAGGTCCTCGTCGGCCCGCCATCCCTCGATCGGTGCCTCTCCCTTCGGCTCCTGCCAGCTTGTCCACCGGACGCTGAGGAACTCGTTTGAATTGGGCGATCGGGGTGGCAGGAAGATCGCCGAGCCACCCCGCTTGAGGAACGCCTGGATCGCCGCCGCCGCATCCGCATCCGGTAAGGGCGCCTGCCAGACCAGGAGAGCAACGCTCTCCCAGGCGACCCCGGCGAGCTGGTCGGGTGCGAGAACCTCGGCGCTGCACGGGACGTTCGGATCCGGCGAGATCGCGGCGGCGAGCTCGATCGGGCGGGCGACCGTCGCGTCCTCGGAGACGATGACCGCCTTCCGTTCAACCGGGGGTTCAAAGGTGAACCAGAAG
>DAIDJI010000925.1:2016-2268 GCA_027451455.1 Planctomycetales bacterium
TTCGGCGAACGGCCCCGCAAGATCGACGTCGACCACCGAGCGGCTCCCCTCGATCTCGAAGGCGACCGGGACCGCCTCACGCCCCTCGCCTCCGTCCTGCCGCGTCAGACGGAGGGAGAGCAGTAGTTCGGCGGCGTCTCCGGTTTTCCGGCGCCGGACTTCGGTGACCCGCACCGAGAGGTTCCTGCGGGCCGGCTGCGCGTAGGAGAGCAGATGAAACCGGACGCCCTGCGGTAGCTGACCGAACGCGTC
>DAIDJI010000926.1 GCA_027451455.1 Planctomycetales bacterium
GACAGCCGATCGAACGGCGTTCCGCTCCTGGACGTACTCGGGGCCGCTGAGGATATCCGGGATCGCCGAACCGGTGCTGGTGAGTTCGTCGAGGCAGGCGGTCAGAGCCTCGGAGTTCCACTCGAACGGGATTTCGCGGATCGCGGCTGGACTGATCGGGGCCGACGAGCGACTGACCTTGGAAACAGCCGGGTCGGCGTCGAAGATCTGGTCGAGGAGGTCGTTGAGCGAGGCTCCCGACACGATGCGGGCCACCGCCTGTTCCTCGCGACGCTCTTTCTCCTGCTCGGCCGAGCGCTTCTTCTGATCCTGGCGGAGCGCCCGCTGCCGCTCGCGCAGGGCCTTGTTCCATTTGATCGCAGTGTCGACGTTGATTGCGTTGGCCTTCGCGCGATCCAACTGGTAGACGCCCGCACCCCGGGCATAGGAGCCGAGGCCGGTCATGAGGGCAGCGGCGGGGTCGCCGCCCCAGCCAGCCATCCCGTAGGCCCCGTAGCCGCGGGGATAATATCGCTGGGCTCCGGCCTGGTCCGCCATCGCGTGCATCAACGTTGCCAGGCCCAGCGCGACCATCAATCGGTATCTCATGATGAGTCTCCCTTGGATGTGTCGAACGAGATCGAACCTCTCCAACTGAGGAACCGGCGTGCGAATCCGGGACCGATCAGAGGCGAGTGTTCAGGCGATCTCGCCGACTCGGGCTTCCTCGCCCTTGCCGGATTCGCCCGAGATCGGTCGCCTGCCGAAGAGCCCGACGAGCCAGAGGACCCCGGCCATCGCCCCGAACGCGGCGATCGAGGGGATCAAGTATTCCGGCTCGCCGCCAGGTCCCCTCTGGGAGAAGTCGATCGATTTGCCGAACTCCTCGAACACGACCAGAAGCGCGATAATGATCCCGGCCAGAGAGCCGCCCGCGATCAGGCCGGTTGACATCAGGGTGCCGGGGCTGGTCTCGCCCTCCTCGGTGGTGAATCCTCGGAGGCGGTCGACCAGGCCGCGGAGCATCCCGCCGATGAAGATCGGCAGGGTCGTCGCCAGGGGTAGATAGACGCCCACCGCGAACGCCAGCGCCGAGACCCCGGCCAGTTGCATGACTACTGCCAGGACCACCCCCAGGATGACGAGCCCCCAGGGCAGTTTCCCCGACATGATCCCCTCAATCAGCGTGGCGAAAAGTCTCGGCTGGGCTGGGTTGAACTTCTGGATCGGCGTCCCCGATGCGGTCATCGTCATCCGGCCACCGATCCCGGCGTCGACGAGGTATCGAGCCTTCCCCGACTCGTCGACTAGATACTGACCCTCCTGAACGTCGGCCCTCGGGGTTGTCACCCACCAGACTTGATACGACTTTCCGTCGGGACCGGTTCGAGACCCTTTCAGCTCGTCGGCTGGAGCCGCGACTGTTGGGAGATCGGCGGGCCTGTCCGAGATTGTCGTGTAGGCGGAATTCAGAAGCAGGAGTGTCCCGCCCATCACCACGGCTGAGACCAGGGCTCCGATCAGGATCGACACCTGCTGCTTCCAGGGAGTCGCGCCCACGAGGAAGCCCGTCTTGAGGTCCTGCGAGATGGTCCCGCCGTTGGACGAGGCGATGCAGACCACTCCGGCGATGGAGAGCGCCGTCAGCCGATACTGTGGTCCGACCCAGCCGAGCATCACGAAGATCAGACAGGTCAGCAAAAGCGTGGCGATGGTCATCCCCGAGATCGGGTTCGACGACGAGCCGATCACGCCCGTGATCCGCGAGCTGACCGTCACGAAGAGGAACCCAAACAGGACGACCATCGCGCCGCCGGCGAGCCGGCCGGTGGTGTCCGTCGGTATCAACGGCGAGGCGGCGACAGCGAGGACCAGCCCAATCGCGCCGAGGAAGACAACCGCCATCGGCAGGTCACGCTCGGTCCGGGGGATGCCCCCCTGCCCCTCGCTTCGCCCCGATCGAAGGTCGCGGAGGCTCCCGGTGATCGACGCCCAGATCAGCGGCAGGGCATTGATCATGCTGAGGACGCCGCCGGCAGCCACCGCCCCCGCGCCGATGTAGCGTACGTACTGGCTCGCGATCGCGCCTGGGGCGGCGAACTGGCGGCGCGGCAGCCGCACTTCGCCCCCAAAGCGAAGCACGTCGTGTTTCTCTTTATGAACGGCGGCCCGAGCCAGGTCGATACGTTCGATCCCAAGCCCCAATTGGATCGACGCCACGGCCAGTCCTACTCCGGGCCGCTGGCGGTCGGCTCCAACGGTCGCCCGATCGG
>DAIDJI010000927.1 GCA_027451455.1 Planctomycetales bacterium
TTGGCGAGGACGTCCCACTCCCGGAACAGCGACAGGTGTCGCAGCGCCACCGCGGCGGCGAGGGCGTTACCCCCGAAGGAGTGGCCGTGATAGAAGGTGCGAGGGCCCAGGTCGTCGCCGTCGAAGGCCTCGGCGACCCGGCCCGAGGCGATGATGATCGGTTCGACTTTCGCCTCCTTGGGAACGTTCCGCTCGGCGCGGAGGTTTCGGATGGCCTTGATCGCCTCGCACCACTGGTCGACCGTTCGCCGGGCGTCCTCGTCGGCGAAGCCCAGCGGTTTTGGCCAGGCGGCGATGCAGACGCTCGGCTCGGCTGGCTTCGGCTCGGGGAGACCGCGCGAGGGGGCAAGACCCGCGAGGCCCTGCCAGACCTGCTCGGTGACGAACGGGACGATCGGGTGCAGGAGCCGGCAGAGCCCATCGAGGACCGCCGCCAGTACCCGCTGCGCGACGGGCCGCGAGGCCGGGTCGCGGAGCCGGTCCTTGGCGAACTCCAGGTACCAGTCGCAGAAGCCGCCCCAGGTGAAGTCGCGAAGGCGCCTGGTGGCCTCGGCGAAGCCGAATTGCTCCAGCTCGGCCGTGACGTCGGCGATCGTCCGATCGAGGCCGTCGATGATCCATCGGTCCTCGACCGGGAGCGATTCGAGGTCCACCGGGGCGGGCTCGTAGCCTTCGAGGTTCATCATCGCGAACCGGGCGGCGTTCCAGAACTTGTTGGCGAAGTTCCGACCCTGCTCGAACCGCTCGGAGGTGTTGATGGTCCGGCCGTCGGCCGTCTTGAGCTTCTCCACCGGGATGCGGAGGTCCTGCGTCTCCGTGGCCCCGGTCGCGAGCGTGTAGCGGAGGGCATCGGCGCCGTAGATCTCGATGATGTCCACCGGATCGACGCCATTACCCGCCGACTTCGACATCCGCTTGCCGTTGCCGTCCTGGATCACCGGATGAATGTAGACGTCGCGGAACGGGACATCCTGGCAGTTGAACTGCCCGAAGATCACCATTCGGGCGACCCAGAGAGTGATGATGTCGCGGGCCGTCGACAGAACGCTGGTCGGGTAGAACTTCGCAAGTTCGGGCGACTCCTCGGGCCAGCCAAGGGTCGAATGCGGCCAGAGCGCCGAGCTGAACCAGGTATCGAGGACATCGGGGTCCTGGGTCATCGCGTGATTCGGGCCCAACTCGTCACCGGCGAGGTCGGCCTCGGCGCAGATGAGCCAGCCTCCGGATTCGCTCGGCCGCCAGGTGACGTCATCGCGCGAGCCGAACGCCGCGCGAAGATCGGCCTCGGTCGCGGTGGCGCAGTGCCAGATCGGGATGCGATGGCCCCACCAGAGTTGCCGGCTGATGCACCAGTCGCGCTTCTCGCCGAGCCAGTCGAGGTAGCTCTTGGCGTAGCGGTCGGGGTGGATCTTCACCTGGCCCGAGGTCACCGCGTCCATTGCCTGCTGAGCGAAGCCGGGAGAGCCGTCGGACTCGTCGCCCATCCGAACGAACCACTGATCTGAGAGGTACGGCTCGATGGGCGTCTTGCTACGGTCGGAGTGGTTGAGCCGGACGAGGTAGCTCTCGACCCGCTCCAGCAGTCCGGCCGCCTCCAGATCCTTCACCACCCGCTTCCGGACGACGATCCGATCGAGTCCGGCATACGGGCCGGCGTTCTCGTTGTAGGTGCCGTCGGGGTTGAGCAGGTTGATCATCGGGAGGTTGTTGCGGAGCCCGGCTGCGTAGTCGTTCGGGTCGTGCGCCGGCGTGACCTTCACCACGCCGGTCCCGAACGATGGGTCCACGAGCTGGGCATCGCCGATGATAGGGATGCGGCGACCGGTCAGGGGTAATTCCACTTCCTGGCCGATGAGGTTCCGATAGCGGGGGTCATCAGGATGCACGGCGACCGCCGTATCGCCCAGCATCGTCTCGGGACGGGTGGTCGCGATGTGCAAGAACTCGCCAGCGTCCCAGTCCGCTAGCGGATACTTGATCGTCCAGAGGTGGCCGGGCATCTCCTCATAGTAGATCTCATCGTCGGCGACGGCCGTTCGAAGCTGGGTGTCCCAGTTGACGAGCCGCTTCCCCCGGAAGATCTTGCCGGCACGGAAGAGGTTGAAGAACGTCCGGCGGACGGCTCGCGAGCAGACCTCGTCGAGCGTGAACCGGGTCCGGTCCCAGTCGCACGAGCATCCCATCATTCGAAGCTGGCCGAGGATGCGGGCCTCGTATTCATCCTTCCAGGCCCAGATTCGGCGGACCA
>DAIDJI010000928.1 GCA_027451455.1 Planctomycetales bacterium
GGACCAGAACCCCAGCCTGCGCGGTTTCCGCCGTAACCCCAGCCGCCGTAGCCGCCGCGATTGACATTCGTGAATGAGTTGTTCGATATGTTGGTAACATTCGTCGGCCGGTTGACGACGTTGTTATTTCCGACATTGTTGATCGGCCGGTTGATGTTCGTGTTTCCGCTGTTGATCGGTCGGTTGACCGTATTGCCAATATTGGGTCGGTTGACCGTATTGCCAATATTGGGGCGATTCACGTTGTTGCCAATATTGGGGCGATTCACCGTATTGCCAATATTGGGGCGATTCACGTTGTTGCCGATGTTGGGACGATTGCCGACGCCGAGGTTATCGCCGACCCCGGGCCGATTGAGACCTCCGCCGCCCGGGCGAGATCCGACCAGGCCGCCACCTGGTCGATTGCCGCCGAGTCCCAGGTCGGGCCGATTGCCCCCGTTGCCGCCTGGTCGATTGCCGCCGAGTCCGGGTAGAGGGGGTCGATCGGGGTTCGGCCGATTTCCAGGTCCACCGCCGAGGCCCGGCCGATTGTTGCCAATTCCTCCGAAGGGGGGACGATCGCCAATGTTGCCGCCGCCCGGCCGATTGCCGGGGTTGAGACCTGGCCGATCCGCGGGACGATTGGCTCCGATTCCTCCGCCGCCCGGACGAACGCCAATGTTGCCGCCTGGTGCTGGTCGATTGGCAGGAATCCCACTGCCGCCGGGCCGATTCATGCCGCCGCCGGCCGGGCGGCTGAGGTTCCCAGGGTTGAAGTTTGCCGGACGGCCAGGCGTTCCCATCGCGGGGCGACCGGCCGCGCCGCTGAACGATGGCGAGGCTCGGAATCCCGGGTTTCCACCGCCACGGTTACCGACCATCCCGCCCCGGCGGCCCTGGGCCTGGGCGGTGCCGTGCGTGGTGGCCACAACCATCAGAACGACGATCGCGAGCCTTGAAACGTCTGACATCGGGGTGTCCTCGACGAGGGGCGTCCTCGGGATGGGGGGATTCCGGGCCCGGCGGTCACTTCGCGGATGAGGGGCGTGGCGGCTTGCGGACCATGACGATCTCGTCGATGTCCTGCGAGATGCCACCGCCGAGGGTCCGGTCCATCGACTTCCAGCGCAGGCTGTCCTTGTTCACGTAGGTCAGTACCTGGGTGGCCGTCGCGACGCGGCCGTCAGGGCGGACGCCCGTTGCCTTGATGACCCACTGGTCGCCCTCGCGCGTCCAGAGCCCTTCACCGTAGCCGCCGCTCGCGTCGAAGACCCACGACTTGATCTGGCGGGTCAGCGGATCCCAGCCGATTCGCTGAGTACCACTCAACGCGGGCTTTCCCTTGACGCGGACGTCGAAGGTCCGAAGCAGAAAGTTGCCCTCGTCTACCCAGGCGACCCTCGTCTGGACGACCGCCTCCTCGGTCTCCTCAACCCAGTCGCCGACCAGCCATTCCAGCTCCAGAAGGTGGTCGTGGGGGGTGAGGTCCTTGTCGGCGGTCTCGTGTGCGACGGCGAGCAGCCATCGACCCTCGCGCCTGGTGAAGATGGAAGTAAATCGGCCGAGGAGCGGGACGGACTCGTTCGAGGAACGCAGCCGGGTCTGGCCCGTGACCCGGGCGAGATCGGGCGAGAGGAAGGAAATCGACTCGACGGTCACCTCAAGCCGGTCGCCCGACGATTCGGAGAGCCTGCCGCGATAGTGATCCTCGATCGCGGCGCGGCCCTTGAGGGTGCCGCCTTCCGCGTCGATCGCCTCGCCCTCCTCGGTGAAGAGCCCGGCGAGGGCCGGAGCGTCTCCCTTCTGGAACGCTTGCGTGAAGGCCTCGATGGCCTCCCGGATGGCGCGCTCGTCATCGGCCCGGCCGACGGACCTCGGTGCGACGCCCGATCCGGCTTCGACTCCATCGCGACGGGCCTCCTGCGGCCCGCTGGCCCCGCACAAACTTCCGGCCGCCGCGGCGAAGACGAGGAGCGACGAGACGATCCGCTTCATGATCGTTTCACCTGTTGCCGAGGGAGAGAACCCAGGCGGACCGGACAGACGGTCTTGCCCCGGTCGCGGACACCAACCTCGCCGAGGGCCAGGCCGCCATCCTCCTGGTGCCCGACTCCTCCTCGTCGAGGATCCCCCGTCATGATGCGAGTTGCTTCGTCACCGCGTCAAGCAAATCCTGATCTTGGCGAACCGGGTGCCCCATTCGAAGTTGGTCCTACGCAGCCGTTGACCAGTAGGTGTCCCAGTCTTCGGTATGGCCGAGGCTGA
>DAIDJI010000929.1 GCA_027451455.1 Planctomycetales bacterium
GCTACGTCCGATCGCCCCCTGTCGGGGGCTCGGAACCCCGCCGGTACAGGCCCTTAGCCGGCCCGGCCCCTCCGTGTGCCACCCATCTGCAATGCGCTCTAAATTGGAGTATCGCGGGCTCGTTTCGGTCCCTCACGGGAGGATGTCGACGACCGCGATCTCGCCCACGATCTGACCCCCGATCGCGAGCGGGATCGTGTCGCCCGCTGCATGGTCGCGTCGAGATCCGTAACCGGACGGGCCGGGGTTGCTATGAACCTCGACCTGCCGGTCGACCAGGTTGACGATCCAGTACACCGGTATCCCGGCCGGGCCGTAGACGCGGGCGCCCAGTTCACGATCTTCCGCGAGGCTTGAGTCGGAGACCTCGATCACCATCGCGATCTGCACCGGGCCCGGGTGGCCTGCCAGGTAGTCCCTGATCCCACCACGGACAATGCAGTGGTCGGGCTCGGGCTCGCTGGACTGCGAAGGAAGGCGGATCGGCAGGGCCGACCGTAGATGCCAGCCTGGCGGGATGAACCGCCCGATCTGGTCACCGCAGAGCGTGTAGGCGATCGCATGCGGCGGGTTCTGGGTCATCTTTTTTACGAGCAATCCATTGATGAGCTGGATGCCACGTCGCTCCTTGAGAGTTCCCGAAGCCACCATCGCCTCGTATTCCTCGACTCTCAAGCGGTAGAGGGACGACGGGACCCAGTCCGGCATCGGATCGACCACGACCGGCATCGTCTGGGAGTCAGCGGACATGACCGAACCTCCGGACTCGCGCGGGCCTGGCGATTGAGCGACGCGGGATCGCACTCCTTTGATCTTATCACAGCGTCCGATCCACCGCCTCGGCGATCCGGCGGCACTGGTCCATCATCTCCTTGAACCCGGCCGGGGTGATCGTTTGGGCGCCGTCGCTGACGGCGTGCTCGGGGTCGTCGTGCACCTCGACGATCAGGGCATCGGCGCCTGCGGCCACCGCCGCGCGGGACATCGGGGTCACCAGCCGCGACTTGCCGGTGCCGTGCGAGGGGTCCACCACCACCGGCAGGTGGCTCTTCTCGTGCAGGTAGGGCACCGTGGCCAGCGGCAGGGTGAACCGCGTGTGGTCCTCGTACGTCCGGATCCCGCGCTCGCAGAGCATCACGTTCGGGTTGTTCCGATCCAGGATGTACTCCGCGGCCAGGAGGAACTCATCGACCGTGGCGCTCATCCCGCGCTTCAGGAGCGCCGGCTTGCCCGAGTCGCCCACCGCCTGGAGGAGCTGGTAGTTCTGCATGTTCCGCGCGCCGATCTGGAGGACGTCGGCATACTCGGACACCATGTCGACGTGCTCGGGCGCCATGACCTCGGTGACGATCGCCAGCCCGGTCTCGGCGCGGGCGGTGGCGAGCATCTTCAGCCCGGCCTCCTTGTGCCCCTGGAAACTGTACGGACTGGTCCTCGGCTTGAACGCCCCGCCACGAAGGCCGGTCGCGCCCAGCTCCTTGAGCTTGCGGGCGAGGTTGACGATCTGCTCCTCATCCTCGACCGAGCACGGCCCGGCGATCACGGCGATCCGCTTGCCGCCGACCTCCAACCCGTGCGCTTTCACGACGCTGCGCTCGCGCTTCAGCTCGGATGACGCCCGCTTGTACGGGGCCATGATCGGCAGGACCTTCTCGACCCCGTCGCCCGGCTCGAGGACCTCGGTCAGCCCGGGCCGTTCCTCGCCGATCGCGGCGATGACCGTCTGATGGGTTCCCTGGATCACCTGCGGCTTCAGACCCAGCGAGGTGATATGAGCCGCAATGTGCTCGATTTGCGCAGCCGTTGCATCAGATTTCATGACCACGATCACGTCAAAACGCCCTCCGAAACGTGGAGTTGAGTCCCATTCCCACCAGCGACGAATGAAAGGGATTCTGTTGCAGACAGAGCCGGTCCAGGCGCGCAGCAGGCGTCCGTTCCCTTCGCGGCATTTCTCGCTGAACACCAACTGTCTCGAGCCCGGGATAGGTGGATCGCCAGGTCTGGGCGAACCGGCGACGTGAGTCGCCGGGTCCTTGCTCTCGGCATGTTGACCCGGCGACTGACGTCGCCGGGTCGCCCGCGGGCGGCAAGTGACGTTGTCCGAACTGGCGCGTCCACCCGGCGACTGACGTCGCCGGTTCGCCCGGTGGCGGGTGATGCGGGGCGAGGCATCCGGCCCCGCCGGGATGGCCCGGGCCGAGCCGACCGATCGCGGGGTCGCTGGCTCCGTCAACCGATCGAT
>DAIDJI010000930.1 GCA_027451455.1 Planctomycetales bacterium
CTGGCCCGCTGTGCCTCGACGATCTGGCGGCATTCGTCGATGGTCGTTCCCATCGGGACCGTACAGGCGACGTGCTTGCCTGCCTTTAACGCTTCGACCGACATCCAGGCGTGATCCGGGATGGGCGAGTTGATGTGCACGGCATCGACCTCAGGGTCCTTCAGCAGCTCGCGATAGTCGGTATACCGGACCCGGATTCCATACTGATCGCCGCACTCGTCCACACCTTGACGATCGCGCCGGCAAATCGCGTAAATCTCGGCGCCGGGATAACTTTGGTAGATGGGGATGAACTCAGCCCCGAATCCCAGGCCGATAATTGCGACTCGGATCGGTTTGTCGGTGGCCATTGCCGATATCCTCGAATTGGCTAGAAACCGGAGGGCGGGGACTTGCGAATGCCCGTGCAAGATAGTACGACGGGAGCAACAAGGCAAGGACCTCGCGAGTGGAGACGTTCGATGGCAACGAAGGCAGATCGGCCGGTCCGGGTGGCGTTCATTGGTACGGGTGCCGTGACGGCCTACCATCACCTCCCCGGGCTCCGGCTCGATCCGCGTGCCGAGCTTTCGGCAATCTGCGATACCGATCCCGAGCTGCTCGAAAAGCGCCGACAGGAATGGCATGTCCCTTTCGCCTCGACGGACCCGGAAGAGGTCTGCCGACGGGATGACGTCGACGCTGTGGTGATCTGCACTCCCAACGATACGCACCGACCGATCTCGGTAGCCGCCGCCCGGGCGGGGAAGCATGTGATGTGCGAGAAGCCCCTGGGTCTCTCGGCGGTCGAGGTGCGCGAGATGTACGAGACGGCCCGTGACAGCGGTGTTGTCCACATGACCGCGTTCACCTACCGGTTCGCCCCCTCGATGCGATACTTGCGTCACCTTTTGAAGTCGGGTGCGCTGGGAACTCCAAGGCATTTCCGATCGCAGAGGTTCCTCGACTGGCCGGAAACGAGCTGGGGCTGGCGGCAATACAAGGCTCGAGCCGGCGCCGGTGACCTCTTCGATATGACCATCCACCGGATCGACTTCGCCATCGACCTGCTCGGACCAATCGCCCGGGTCTGCGGCGCGGTCGCGCGGTTTGCTCCCCGAGATCGTCAGCCTGACGGCCACCCCTGTCCCCCCTCGGAAGTCGACGATTGGTCGTGCCTGATCGGCGAGTTCGCCAGCGGTGCTACCGGAGTCTGGGAAGGGACGACCCTGGCCAAGGGATACCACCGCGATGGCTTTGGCCACGAGTGGGCCGAGATCAATGGCTCGGAGGGATCGGCCGTTTACCGCCTCCATGAGCCCAACACGATTCTCCTGGGCAAGACCGGGCACGACCTGGCACCGGTCGACGTACCGGCCGAGTTCCTCAAGCCCGCCGACAGCCCTCGTAACCCAGCCGAGGGTGCTCCAGCAACCGTTTTCCGATACGACCTGATGTGGGAGTTCATCTCGGCGATCGTCGAGAATCGTCCGGCCGTCCCGAGCTTTCTTGATGGGCTCAACGCGCAGATCGTCGCAGATTCCGTACTCGAATCCCACACTCATCGTCATTGGGTGGAGATCAAGTGACCGTCGATCGGACGGTCGTGAAAGCCTGCCAGGCTCTGGTGGAAAGGATCTCTCCGATCGCGGTGACGGCCTCGTCCAGCTCTCGATCGCTCGTGTAGAAATGCGGCGAGAGTCGAATCCCGGCGCCGGGGCGGTAGTCGCAAAGGATATCGAGCGCCTTGAGACAGCGCGAGACCTCGTAACCATTCTCGATATCGATGGCGACGGTGCCGCCCCGTTCGTCGGGATCGCGAGGGGTCGTGCATCGATACCCGGCTCGGTCGGCGAGCTCGAGCAGCCGACCGGTCTGGCGAAGCGATTTCGCCCGGATCGCATCAATGCCCACCTTCAAGATGATCTGGAGGCCGGGTCGGGCGGCATGAAGGGCCGGAATGCTCGGAGTGCCGACCAGCATCCGCCAGGCATCGTCCCGGCGAGAGAGGCGGTCATCGAAGGCAAACGGGGTCCGGTGAGAGACCCAGCCGGTAATCCTTGGTTCGAGCTGGCGGATGAGTTCCGGTTCGACCCAGAGGAACGCGGCTCCTGGGCCACCGCAGAGCCACTTCAGGCATCCGCCGATATAGACATCAACGCTCAGCCTGCGCACGTCCACCGGGATCGTCCCGACCGCCTGATACCCGTCGACAACGATGAGGGCCCCGACGGCTCGGGCCCGAGCGGCGATACT
>DAIDJI010000931.1 GCA_027451455.1 Planctomycetales bacterium
CCCTGGCCCCGAACCTCTCGTCGTCGTACTACGTTTACCCAGCCCCTCTTTGGCAGGCTCGACGACCCGTTCTTCGGGATGCAGCCACCCGTGGTCAGCTTCGCCCCCTGGTGGGGCGGGCGTCGCGATCCGGAGATGACTCCCGCCGGGATGGGCGGAACGGCGCCCTCGAACGTCGCCGTTCCGAATGGCCCACCCGTTCCCCAGGGTCCGGCCGGCTATACGCTACCGTCGGGCGTGCCGCCCCAGGCAGCCGGCGGCCCCGGCCCGATGGAACTCCCGCCAGCCAAGGGCGATATCGACATCACCGTTGACGCCAATGGCCAGGTGTTTCTCCGGGGTGTGGTCGCCAGCGAGGAGGTCGCTCGCGAGATCGAGCAAACCGCCTGGAGCGTCCCGGGCGTGAGCCGGGTCTACATGCAGCTCCAGGTCAAGCCGAGGAGAGCGGGCGTCGCCAACGACCCCGGGCCCCCGCCCGCGCCTCAGCCCGTCGGTGTACCTCCTGATCGCGCAGCGCCGCCGCCACATCCTGTCCCTGAGACGGTGCGCGAGGTCCGGCCTCCTGCCGAGGGCCCCGCCGAACCGCCGGCCGCTCAGCCGCCGCGTCCGCAAGCCTCGGCCCTCGCCGCACTCGACGGGAGCCGGATCACCCGCCGCGTGATCGAGGCGCTCCGCCGCCGTCCGAAGCTCGCCGACCAACCGATCCAGGTCCGGACCTCGGGCGATGCCATCTTGCTCTCGGGGAAGGTTCCCTCCGCTTACGAAGCGATGCTCGCGTTTCGGACCGCCCAGCAGACGCCGGGCGTTCGCGATGTTGTCGATCGCCTTGAGTTCTCCATTCCCGACGAGGACCACCCCAACCCCCTGGTCAACATGGGTCGGCCCGAGGACCTGGAGCCCTACCTGACCGCCCAGATGTCGCGACACCTCGGCGAACTGGCACACATCGATGGTGTGAAGGTACGCGGTCACCACCTGGAGATCCGCGGGACAATCCTCGACAAGTCCGACCGGGCCCGCGCCCTCGCCATCCTGCGATCGATCCCCGTTCTGCACGGATTCGAGCTGGATGCCACCCTGATGGTGGACTGATTCCCCGGGCTTGACGATATCGCCCGCAAGCTGCGCAAGGTTTGCGGGCGCCTGCCGCCAGGGGACGCCAAATCGCCCCAAATCGCGGGGCAGTTTGATCTTGATCGATTCCCGGGTACGTGCCTAGGATGAGCCCGCTCGCGTGACCTCGCGAGTGGAATCGTTCGTTCCACGCCCTGCAAACGGCCTTTCCGTGGCCGTTCCGACGGCTCGAACCCGAGGGAGAGGATAGGGACCGATGATCGCCAACAGGGACGGAGGCGCCTCCCGAGAGTCCTGGAATCGGACGAGCACGCTTGGATCGTCGCGGTGGTCGGCGCCCCAGGATGAGGCGATCGAGGCCGCCATCGAGCGCACCCGCGACTGGCTGCTGGCACGCCAGGAAGACGAGGGATACTGGGTCGCCGAGCTCGAGGGGGACACGATCCTTGAGTCGGAATACGTCCTGCTGATGACCTTCCTCGGTCGTGAGGCCGACGAGGTCTCGCTTCGTTGCGCCCGGTACATCGCCGATCATCAACTGGCTGATGGCGGCTGGGCGATTTATCCTGGGGGGCCGGGCGAGATCAGCGCCTCGGTCAAGGCGTACTTCGCGCTGAAGCTGACCGGCCGATCGCCCGACGAGCCGGAGATGGTCCGGGCGCGCGAGGCGATCCTGGCGATGGGCGGCGCGCACGCCTGCAACAGCTTCACGCGGTTCTATCTGGCGCTGCTGGGCCAGATTGAGTACGACGAGACGCCCTGCGTCCCGCCCGAGCTGATCCTGCTGCCGCCGAGGCTCCGGTTCAGCCTCTTCGCGATGTCGGCCTGGACGCGGGCGATTGTCGTACCGCTCTCGATCATGTCGTATCACAAGCCGGTCCGGGCGCTGGCTCCCGAGCAGGGGATCGCCGAACTCTTTCTGCCCGAACGGCCGTCGCGCAATCGGGGCGGCCTGATCTCGTGGCACCGATTCTTTCTCGGGCTGGACCGGGTACTGAAATGGCTCGATCGCCGGGTTCCAGCGGCCTGGCGGCGGCCCGGGCTCCGGGCAGCCCACCGCTGGATGATGGAGCATTGCGAGGACACCGACGGCCTGGGCGCCATCTTCCCGCCGATGGTCTACGCGATCATTGCGCTGAAGTGCCTCGGGTACGCCGA
>DAIDJI010000932.1 GCA_027451455.1 Planctomycetales bacterium
ACTGGATGGCCCAGCTCGTTCGCGACCTCGGCCCAGGGGCCTCTCTGGTCGAGGTCCAGAACGAGCCGACAAGCCCGTACTGGTATCACCTGGTGGTCGCCTCACGATGGCCGCTCCGCCTGGAAGGGCATTTCCGGTTCTCCGGGGGCGCGGGGATGGCCGTCGCGGCCAGGATCGACGGCCGGCCGCTTCGCCTCCTCGTCGTCGACGGGATCAGCCGGCCCACTCAATCGCGATTACCCTTCCTCAGCGCCGTCGCCGCGACCTGCCGCGACGCCGAGATCGCCGGGCGCCCCTTCGACCTGGTCCTCGGCGATTTCAACACGCCCGCGCGTAGCCTGGGCTTCGAGGGCCTGAGGGAGCTTGGCTATCGACTGGCCGGGCGGTTCGCTCCCGGATGGCGAGGCACTTTCCCGGCCTGGGTCCCGGTTTATGATATCGATCACGTCTGGGTCGGGGCTCGTTTGCGGATTCGATCCGAGGCCTTCTTTCTCGGACCGCACTCCGACCACCGCGGCCAGCTTGTCCGCCTGCTCGTTCCCGAGGAGCCTCGTCGATGATCGACTCGTCCGCCTTCATCGCCCCCGGCGCGATCGTGCTGGGAGACGTCCACCTCGGCCCCGAGTCAAGCGTCTGGTACAACGCCGTCCTCCGGGGCGACACCGATCGAATCACGATTGGCTCGCAAACCAACATCCAGGACCTGACCATGATCCACGCCGACCCAGGCGTCCCATGCACGGTCGGTGATCGGGTGACGGTCGGCCACCGGGTGATCCTGCACGGCTGCACGATCGAGGACGATTGCCTGATCGGCATGGGCGCGATCGTCTTGAACGGGGCCGTGGTCGGCCGGGGCTCGGTGATCGGCGCGGGAGCGGTCGTGCTGGAGGGGATGATCATTCCCCCCGGCTCGCTGGTCGTCGGTCTTCCGGCGAAGGTCTTGCGCCCCGTCGACGAGCCGACCTCCGCCCGGCTGGAGCACGGTTGGCGGCATTACGTCGAACGGGCGAGGCAGCACCGCGAGGGAGCCTTCCCGATCGTCCCGCCGACTCTCTGAATGGGCCTCAGCCCGTCTCGGCCGGATCCTGGCGGTAGAACGCCTGCAAGACCTCGTAAAGCTCGGGATGCCGTCGCTTGAGCACGGTCGCTTTCTCGAAGAACGCCTCCGTGGCGACAGCGAAGAACTCGGCCGGATTCGTGGCGCCATAGGGATCGAGCACGGAGTAGCGGCCGAGGTGATCGAGGCGGCGCAGTCGATCGTACTCGTCCTCCATCACGGTCGACCATGCGGCGTACTGTCGGCGGTCGGCGAGAACGGGCGTTCCGTCGGAGGCGCCGTCTTCCATGTCGAGGATGTGGGCGAACTCGTGCAGGATCAGGTTCCGGCCGGGTGTCTCTCCGATCGCCATTGTGCGCACATCATCCCACGAGACAACCGCGACGCCGTCCTTCCACGCCTCGCCGAGCCGAACCACTTCCCCCTCCAGCACGCCGCCGCCGGCGATCGGCTCGACGTCCCTCGCCAGATAGGCCGACGGATAGACGAGAACCGTAATCAGCCGGGGGAAGACGTCGACCTGGCGACGGAGCAGGAGCCGGCAGGCGTGCGCGGCGATGGTCACCCGAATTTCGTCGGTCAGCTCAAGAGCGTTGCAGCCTTCAAAAATCTTCTCGGCCAGAAAGACCTGAATATGGCCCAGCAACTCGCGGCGGTCGTCCTCGGAGAGCCGCCGGAAGAACGACGCATTCCGATCGACGATCGCGAACCAGTCGGGCGGGAAAGGTCGCGAGCGGATCTCCTGCTCCCGACGCCGACGACCAAAAAATCTCAACACGCTCGCCCCCTCATGGACAGACGGAAAAGAGGCCGGGAGTGGAAGTTAGACCGACCAGATATCCGCCATCGCGACGTCTCCCCATTCTGTCCGACTCCTTGACCCGCCCAGGATTCACGACCTGGCGAACCGTCGACAAGATGATCTCAGAGTTTGTGAAAGAATCCGATGGAAGATTCCGTATTCAAGATTCCATAAATGGAATGCCTTGCTGCCCTGAGACTTAGATCCATCTGGGATCGGGAATCGAGAATCTGGAATCGAGAATCTGGAATCGATTCTTTCACAGCCTCTTGTCTGTCCGAACGACTCGTCAAGACTGTGATGCCCGCCGGGACTCCCAGCCAGACCACCCAGTACGTCTACGGCGTCTCCACC
>DAIDJI010000933.1 GCA_027451455.1 Planctomycetales bacterium
CTGTCGAGTTGGTGCTTCGGATCGACGAGCGTCTCCGCGGGCTGGTCCGGTCCGATGCCGTCGCCCGGATCCTTGCCGAGGGGCTGGTCGGAGCGAAGGTTGTCGAGCTGACACCGGGCCGACCCGACGCACCCGCGATCGAGGAAATGGGCCGGATCGGCTCCGAACGGCCGGTCGACCTCTCCGACATCGCGCGCCGAGCCAGCGGGACGATCGACCGTCTCGATGGGCTGGCGCGGTCGGCCGAGCAGGGATTGGCGGAGGTCAACGCGATTGCCGGCTCGATCCGGCGCGGCGAGGGGAGCCTCGGCAAGCTGATCCGCGACGAGACGATCTATGGAGATCTCGTCGCCCTCTCTCGACGCGGCGAGCGGGCGCTCACCTCACTCGAAGAGAACCTGTCAGCGCTCAAGCAAACGTGGCCGATCTCGCGGTACTTCGACCGCCGTGCCTACCTCGATCGCGAGCGGGTTCTCTACCAGCCGGGCTCCCGACGGAACAGCCGGTTGCTCCGCGACGAGGAACTTTTCGAGCCCGGCGGCGCCGTCCTTAGCCCCGTGGGCCGGACCCGGCTCGACGAGGTCGCTCGATGGTTCAAGCAGTCGAGCGGACCGGCCACGCAGGTCGTCATCGCCGCGTTCACGGATCTCGGCCGCGACGAGCAGCTCGCCGAGATCCTCACCCAGGAGCAGGCCGACGCCGTGCGCAAGTACCTGGTTGACCAGCACTCCATCCAGTCAGCCGGCTGGTTCAAGCGTCGCAAGGTGGCGGCTGTCGGATTCGGCAGCCAGATTCCGCCTGCCGTCGATCCCGGCCCTTCCGACCTGCCCCCTCGCCGCGTCGAGATCATCCTGTTCACGCCGCAGGCATGAGGCTCGGCCGGCCGCCTTCCGGGATGGTATAATTCCCAGGACCTTTGCGGAGCCGTTGGGCGCACGGCCCGGCCTATCCGCTGGCCTGGAGAGGACTTCCGAGATGTGCGGCATCGCCGGAGCAATCGATCTGGAGGGCCGTCGCGAGTTCCCGAGGGCACGGCTGCTGGCGATGACCGGCGCGATCGCCCACCGAGGACCCGACGACGAGCAGGTCCATCTCGAGCCAGGGCTGGCGATGGGGGCACGCCGGCTCTCGATCGTCGACCTCGCTGGGGGACGCCAGCCGATCCCCAACGAGGACGGCTCCATCTGGGTCACCCAGAACGGGGAAGTGTTCGAGTATCCCGAGCTTCAGGCCGAGCTGGTCGCGCGCGGACATCGGCTCTCGACCCGATGCGATACCGAGCTCTGGGTCCACCTCTACGAGGATCTCGGCGAGGAGATGTTCGTCAAGGCGCGGGGGCAGTACGCCGTCGCGCTCTGGGACCGGAAGAACCGGACGCTCCTGCTCGGCCGCGACCGGGTCGGCATCTGTCCACTCTATTATGCACAGGTCGATGGCTGGCTGCTCTGGGCCTCGGAGATGAAGGCGCTGCTCTCCTCGGGGATGATCCCGGCGCGGCCGGACCCGAAGGGGATCGACCTGTTCTTCCACACATTCTGCGCGGGGACATCGCGGACGTACTTCGAGGGAATCCGATCGATCCCGCCGGGGCAACTGATCCGGGTTCGGGACGGCCGGACGGAGAAGCGGATTTACTGGGACCTCGATTTTCCGGATGCCGGCCAGGAACGCCGCCTTGACGATCCGACCCCGCTGATCGACGAGCTTGAGGCGAGGATGCGGCGTGCCGTCGAGATCCGGCTCCGGGGCGACGTACCGGTCGTCTCGTATATCAGCGGTGGGCTCGACTCGACGGTCGTTCTGGGCCTCAGCTCGCGCGAGCGGGGCGCCGCTGTGCCTTCGTTCACGATCGGCCTCGATCGCGCCGGGCCCGATGAGCGAACGAACGCGACCGAGTCGGCGGCTGCCCTGGGTTCCCGGCTGACCACCGTGACCATGAACCGTCGGGACATCGTCGCCGCCTATCCCGAGCTGATTCGGGCGGCCGAGGGTCCTGTGATGGATTCGTCGTGTGCCTGCCTGATGCGGCTGGCCTCGGCCGTCCACGGGCAAGGTTACAAGGTCGTCCTCACGGGCGAGGGGGCCGACGAGGCGCTCGCCGGCTACCCGTGGTTCAAGACGCAGGCGATCCGGGAAAAGCTCATTGGGTGGGGCCTCACGTTCATCAACCCGGCCGTCCGCAAGATGGTTCTCCGTTCGATGGGAGGGAATCCG
>DAIDJI010000934.1 GCA_027451455.1 Planctomycetales bacterium
GGCTCGGTCCCCGAGGAAACCGTGATCGAGCTGATCGACCATTCGTATCAACTTCTCCTCGATCAACTGGGAGACGAGACCAGGTATCGCCTCCACCTGATCGGCCGGAACCTCGCGCCCCGCGACCTCCTGCGCGAGCTGATCGAGCATTTCGGGCTCGGCGATCATCGCAAGGCGATCGAGGCGACTGCCCGGCCGGCGCTCCTCCTGCGGACGAGCCCGACGGACGAGGACGAGCTCCCGCTCGGCCGCTCGAAGATCGGCGGTCGACCCGACCTGCCCGACGGTGTGGAATGGCCCCGGCACTCGTCGGGGAAGCCGCTGGCCTTCCTGGCGCAGATTGACCTGGCAGAGGCCGCCGCCTCGTCGAGGCTGCCGGGGTTGCCCGATGCGGGTCTCCTGCATGTCTTCTCCGTCTACGGATGGCAGGACGATGGCGACGCCGACCCCCATCTTCCCGACGGCGAGCCGGCCGAAGACTGGACGCGATTCCTCTACACGAAGGCGCCCGGCGAGCTGGCCCGACACGAGATCCTCGATGACGTCAACGCGTTCCCAGCCGCGGCCGTCCGGTTCGAGCCGATCGTCTCGATCCCCGACGATTCCGAGGAGCCGGTCCTCGTGAAACTGGACCTCGACCCGGACGAGTCCGACCTGCTGGAATCAATGTCCGAGGCGTTCGATCAGGTCACGCGGTATCCCCTCGGCGACCCGCCCCGGCACCAGTTGCTCGGCTACGCGGCCTTCGAGCAGGGATTCCCGGAGGATGTCGTCGGGCCGGGCCAGGTGCTCCTCTTCCAGCTCGCCACCGACGACAACGCGCGGATGTGCTGGGGCGACGGCGGCTACCTGTACTTCTGGGCGAAGCCGGCCAAAATCAAGCGGGGCGACTTCTCGAGGCTGCTCACCGATTACCAGTGCGGTTAGGGCCAGGTCTCCTGGTAGGCATCGGCCGGCTCCTGGCCTCCCAGGATTCTGATGGGTGATGGCCCGCGCGGATCCTCCGCCCGCGGCATGGCAACGAGTATCCGTTTCGAGTAAGCTTTTTCACGTCCGCCCGCGGCGATCAATCCACCAGCCCCCCTGCCCCACCTCCGAGGAGTTTACATGCCGAGCGGGATCGCGAAGTCGGCCCGGGTCGATTCCCGGTCAGTGCTCGGAGAAGGGACGGAAATCGGACCAGGTTGCGTTATCGGTCCGGATGTCCAGATTGGCCGGGGGACCCGACTGATCGGTCATGTCTGCCTGACGGGGATCGTCCGAATCGGGGAAAACAACACGATCCATCCCTTCGTGGCCATCGGCGGGCCGCCGCAGGACGTCTCCTACGGCGGCGAGCCCACCCGGGTTGAGATCGGCCACGGCAACATGATCGCCACCCGGGTCACCATCCATCGAGGCACCGTGAAGGATGCCGGAGTGACCCGGATCGGGGATCACAACCAACTTGCCGATGGGGTCCACGTCGCCCATGACTGCCAGGTTGGGGACCACAACTGGATCGATGTCGACTCGATGCTAGCCGGCCATGTCCACCTTGCCTCGAACGTGACGGTCGGCGAAAAGGTCGGTATCCATCAATGGGTCACCATTGGTGGAAACAGCCACATCGGCGGCCATTCGAAGATCACCCAGGATGTCCCCTGTTACATGCGCGCCGAGGGGAATCCGCCGATTATCCGAAGCATCAACGGTCGAGCCTTGAAGCAAGCGGGAACGACCAGTGAATCCCTCGCGGCGCTTCGCGAGGCTCATCGTCTTCTGTTCGTGGTCCGGATGAAGCTCGATGAATGCGCCTCACTCCTGAACGACCTCGACCTGATGACCGACGAGGTGCTTGCGTTGGTGAAGTTCCTTGAGGAGCAACAGGCGGGGAGAAACGGTCGTGCCCGAGGTCTCCACAACCGTCTCCAAACTCCGAGCGAATGAGGCACTGGTGGTGACATGCAGGACGGAACGCGTTGGTATCACCTGGTGGCCTATTTCTGGGGTGGGGCCTTCCTTGCGAACACGATCCCGCACCTGGTGCAGGGGATCAGCGGGAGCCCGTTCCAGAGTCCGTTCGCGAAACCGCCGGGCGAGGGGTTGTCGTCATCGACCGTGAACGTGCTCTGGGGTTTCGCCAATCTGGTCGTCGGCTACTTGCTCGTCTGGCATGTCGGAGACTTCGATCCCAGGAGCACGAGCGATGCGCTCTCCGTCGCGCTCGGCAT
>DAIDJI010000935.1 GCA_027451455.1 Planctomycetales bacterium
CCACCATCGCCGGACCGATGCCGATATAGGCGACGTCGAACCGGCCGGACGCGAGCGCCTGCACCATCGCCGGACCGGAGGAGAAGCTGGTGGTTTCCAGCGTCAGCCCGGCCTGCTTCGCCCAGCCCTCGGCCTCGATCACGAACCCCAGATAAAGATGATGCCCGAGGGCGTCGGTGTCGAGTCCCTCGTGCGCCGAGGGGATCGCGCGGACGCGGAAACCGGCGCGTTCGAGCGTATTTCCGGCGTCGATTCCCTGGATTCGATCGGGTGGGATGTCGAGCGTCCGGGCGTATTCGACGAGGGCTTCGGGGACGACCAGAACCGCGCCGGGCGAGGCGGCCATCAGGTCGGGGAGGGTGCCCGGGTCCATGTGGTCGGAGTGCCTGTGGCTCGCCAGGACGAGGTCGACGCCGCGCAGGTCGGCGCCTCGGAGTGGGGCGCGGGTCATCCGGACGTGCGGCCTTGATGTCCCCTCGTACTTCCTCGTCAGGTGCTCGGAGAGATAGAGGTCGACGGCCAGCAGGCCGTTCGGCGATTTGATGAGATAGCCGCTCTGCCCGAGCCACCAGACGACGAGCGATCCGGGCGCGGGGCGGGTGTTCTGGATCTCGTCGATCAGTTCGGGACCCGACCGGAGAGGTTCGATCATCGGTCCAGCTCCGCGCGGACCATCTGGACTCCCGCGACCATCGCGCGGGCCTTCGCGACCGCGACGTGGCGCGCCGTCTGGGAGAAGCCGCAATCGGGCGTGACCGAGACGCGCTCCTCGTCGACGAACTTGAGGACGGCGCGAAGGCGGTCGGCGACCAGTTCGGGCGGCTCGATCCAGGTGTTCTTGACGTCCACCAACCCAACGGCGACGTCCATCGTCTCGGGCAATTCGGCGAGCAACTCGACCTCGGCCATCTCTCGACTGGCGAACTCGAGCGCAAGCTGATTCACGGCGGCCCGGCCGACGTGCGGGAAGAGCGGCCGATACGACCGTCGCCCGACCGCGCGCGCCCGGTAATTGCCGAAGCACATATGCATGCTGATGTAGGCATCGACGCCGCGGACGGTCGCCTCGATGACCTGGAGGAAGAAGTCGGCGGTGCCGGGGTGGCAGGCGAAGCTGGGCTCGTCGAGCTGGATGAAGTCGACGCCGGCATCGGCCAGGGCCTTCAACTCGGCGTGGACGATCGGGACGAGGGCCTCGGTGACGGCGGTCCGATTGGGGTAGACGTCGCCGCCGTCGATGCAACCGGCGAGGGTGAACGGTCCGGGGACGGGCATCTTGGCGGGGGCGTCGGTGATCTCGCGGAGGCGCCGCCACTCGTCGAGCGTGCCGAGGCCGTCGGGTGCGGAGAGGTGCGCGACGCATCGATATCGGTCGCGCTGATCGTGGGCCGGAGCGCCCCATCGTCGGAGTCTCGGGATGGGCTCGATTCCGCGGAGGAAGTCGTAGAAGCCGAGGTTGAAGTCGACCCGGGTGATCTCGCCGTCGGTGATCCGGTCGAGGCCGGCGGCGATCTGATCGTCGACGGCGAGGCGGACGGCATCGCGGACGGCCTCCTCGCGGTCGGCGGGTCCGAATCGCTCGGGGCGGTCGGCGACGTCGGCGATGAAGGATTCGTACCAGCCGGGGAACGACCAGCTCCCGATCACGGTGGCGGGGATCAGCGTCGGATCTTTCATCGGGATTCGACCCTCGGGGACGCGGCGACGGGCGGACCGATCTCCGATTCTCGCGCGATCGGGGCCCGGTGGGAAGGGGCGCCTCGCCGGTGGCGGAGGGTCTTCTCATGGGATAGACTTGGCTGGAATCATGCCTGCTGGATCGCCCCGTCCGCGAAGCCCGAGGAGATTCGAACATGAGCGCCAAGGCCCCGAGTCCGCCGCCTGCTTCCCCGGCCGTCGCGCCCCGGCGCCGGCCCGGGTTTCGTGTGCCGATCCTGGCGATCGTCCTGGTCGTCGCGACCGTCGCCATCGCCTTCACGGCGATCCGGACGGCCTCGCAGGCATGGCTCGAAGTCACGTATACCCTCACCTTGCTCGTCCTGCTGACGGCCGTCCTGGCGTCTCGGTTTCGGCGCGGGCCGGAGCGGGCTTTCTGGTACGGCTTCGCGGTCTTCGGCTGGGCGTTCTTCCTGCTCGGCTATCGGCCCTGGATGAACGCGTTCAACGAGGTCGACGACGAGGGTTTGGGCTCGCCGTTCAACCCGTTCCTGCT
>DAIDJI010000936.1 GCA_027451455.1 Planctomycetales bacterium
AGGACAACCCGCGAGTCGCTCCGGTTGGTCACCTGGAACGCGATCCGGGCCGGCAGGTTGCCCTTGATCAGTCCGGTGACGACGTCCACCGTCGGCTTCTGGGTCGCGAGGATCAGGTGAATGCCAACCGCCCGCGCAAGTTGCGCCAGGCGAACAATGTGGACCTCGGCCTCCTTCTCGGCGGTCATCATCATCTCGGCGAGCTCATCCACCACGATGACGATGTACGGCATGTGCGTCGGGATGCGCTGGCGCTCGTCCTCGTCTTCGGGGGAAAGGCGTCGATAGATCTCCTCCGCTCCGAGGCTGTTGTAAGACGAGATGTTGCGGACCTCGGCCCGGCGAAGGTACTCGTAGCGCTCGTCCATCTTCTCGCAGGCCCAGGCCAGCAGCGACTCGGCCTTCTTCATGTCCACGACGACCGGGTGCATCAGGTGGGGGATTCGCTTGTACTGCGAGAGCTCGACCTTCTTCGGGTCGATGAGGATCACCTTCACCTCGTCCGGGCGCCTGGTCATGAGGATCGAGAGGATCATCGCGTTGAGGCAGACGGATTTGCCGGTACCGGTTCGACCGGCCATCAGCAGGTGCGGCATGTCGGCAAGGTCGAAGACGAGCGGGACGCCCTTGGCGTCTTTACCGAGGAATAGCGGTATGCGACACTTCGCCATCTGGTCACCCACGCCGGCGATCACCTCGCCGAGCCGGACCATGTTCCGCCGATCGTTGGGAACCTCGATCCCAACCGTCGTTTTCCCCGGGATCGGCGCGACGATCCGGACGCTCGGCACCGCCAGGGCGATTGCGAGGTCGTCCGCCAGGCCGATGATCTTCGAGACGCGGAGGCCGGCCTCCAACTCGATCTCGAACTGGGTGATGACGGGTCCGGTGTCGATCTGGACCACGCGGACCTGGTAGCCGAAGTCGAGGAGCGTCCGCTCCAGGAGCATGGCTCGGGAGTGAATCTTGGCCTCGTGATCCTGGATCGAGAAGGCGGCCGCCGCCTCGAGCAGCTCCATCGGCGGGAGGACGAAGCCGTCACCCGGAGCCACGGCCGGCATCGGGAATCCGGGGGCAAGCGGTGCGGATCTCGGCGCAGCGATCGCGGGTGTCGGAGCTCCCTGCGCAGCGCTGGCGGGCGAGCCTGCAACGGGGATCGGCCCGTGGACGTGCGTCTGCGCGGGATGCGGTGAATCCGGGAGGACAAGCGGGTCGTCCCAGTCGCCGGTCGCAAGGCGAAGCATCCCACCGGAGACGCCGGGAATCGGCAGAGCAAGCGCTCGGCCCGCCCGGACCTTTTGAATCCGGGAGCCAAGCCAGTGGCGAGCCTCGCGAAGCGGCCAGCCGATCAAAATCTCGTGACAGAGCGCCAGGCCAAAGAGCCCGGCCGACGCCAGAATCAGCACAAGCCCCGCCTGGCCGAACGTCTGCTCGAGGAAAACCGCGACGATCGCCCCGACGTAGCCGCCGCTGCCGACCGCCGGACTAGGCTCCAGCATCGGCGCCAGTCTGTAGACGGCCGAGGCCGTGACGACGACCACCATCCCGAAGCCCACCGAGGGACCAATCCGCTCGTCGGGAACCCGTCGACGAGCGATCATCAGGTTGATGGCCAGCAGAGCAGGAGGAATCAGCCAGCTCGCCCACCCGACCGTCGTGAAAAGCGAGTGGGCCATCGCAGCGCCCACCGGCCCACAGGGATTGGAGGGCCGGGCGTTGAGAGGATCGGCGCCACGCCCGGGAGGGTCAGCGGGATCGTAGCCGGCCAGGCTCATCGCCAGGAAGACGACTCCCAGGCTAAACCCGACCAAAGGCGCGGATTGCAGGGCGCGCTGGCGCATGGACATCCCGACCCCCCTCGACTCGAAGCCTTCGCCGGTTGTTTGTTGATCGGCAGCGAGGGCCCCGGTCTTGCGGATCCCGGCGTCGATGCAGAGCGTAGGGGGGGTCGGGGTTGACCGATCTCAGGGTTGCGTAAGATCGATGGTCTCACCGGCGATCTCGACATCCTCGGTCGCCTCGACGGTCTGGAGCTTGCCGGAGAGGTCGAGGAAGATCTTGTCCTGCATGATCTCCTGGATCACGATTGACATCTTGTCAGCGCCCCGCATCTCGACCAGTGGACGAGCCCCCTGGGAAAGGCGAATGGTACACTTGGGTAGGTGGTTACGAAGACCGCTTACTACCCAAGCAAGCCGGTTTCATATGGTCG
>DAIDJI010000937.1 GCA_027451455.1 Planctomycetales bacterium
GGCCGCCGCCCTCAAAAATCTGCGGCCATGTCAGCGCGTTCTCCTTCACGAACGCGGCGACCTCTTCGCGCTCGTTGTCGAGGTCCACGCCGATGACCTCCAGCCCGCGGTCTCGGTACTTCTCCGCGACTCGCTTCAGCTCGGGCAGTTCGGCCTTGAACGGGCTCGCCCAGGTCGCCCAGAAGACGACCAGGATCGTCTTCCCACGGTACTGTGCCGCGTCGATCTCCTCGCCGTTGAGCCCCTTACCCTTCAGGTCGAGCGGCTTGCCGACGAAGTCGAGCCGACGAAGCGAGCCCGCCGCCTTCCGCGCCGCCTCGGTCCCCGGGTAGCTCTCGACGATCTTCGCATAGCGCTTGTGCGCCTCGTCCTCCTCGCCGTTGAACTCGTTCACGCTCGCGAGTTGGAGGAGTGCCTCGGGCGCCTCGTCCGAGTTCGGGTGCTTCGTCAGGAAGTCGGCGAGGTCGGTCGTCCAGGTCTTCTGGTTCGCCATCACGTTCGCGCCCGGCTGGTCGTTCTTCATCGCGAAGTCGACGTTCACCAGCCGGAACGCAGCATAGGAGCCGAGCTTGCCGCCATCGGCGGCGACCTGCTCGAGCGCCTTGCGGCCCTGCGGATACTCGCCGGTCCGCATCGCCTCGACCAGGCTGTCGATCACCTGCTTGTTGTACATCAGCCGCTCGTCGTCCGACTTCAGCGCCTTGACGACCTCGCGGAGGAACGGGACGCGGCCGGTGTAATACGCCGCCTTCTCGCGGCCGGAGCCGGTCATCATCGCGACGTTCTTGCCGTCGTAGTCGGCCAGCGCCTTCAGCGCCGCGTCGACGGCCGCATCGCGAGGCCCGGCGGCCGAGCCCGCGGAAGCCTGCTCGAACAGCATCGCGCGGAGCCCACCCACCGAGGCCACCACCGGCTTCTCCGGGTCGATCGCGCGGGGCAGTTCGATGAACTTCCAGGTCTCGCCCAGCTTGATCATGTCCGGGATCTGGAGGAAGGCGATCCGGGGGGGCGCCTCGGCCTGTGCTCCGGCGATACCCGGGAAGATCATCGCGTTTTCATACAGGGTGATGTCCTTCTCGGGCCCGATGCCCGGGTCGGCCGGGATCACGTGCGGATACGTCCCGTCGAACCGGTTCCAGACGGTCTTGCGATTCCAGCCCGAGAGCGACTTGACCAGGGCCTCGACCTTCGCGGGCCGTTCCTGCGCCATCGCGGCGGCCTTCGCCACCACCTCGCGCGGGACACCGGCGGCGGCCAGTTCGTCGGGGGTTGCCATCACGGAGTCGAGCAGCGAGCTGTCGCCGTCGCCCATCGCCTGGACCAGCCCCTGGACGAAGACCTTCGACGCCTCCTCGGCCGAGATCTGCTTCCAGCCCGCGACTTTCTGTCGGCTGAGGGTCGCGACCCGGGTCCCGCCGGCGTTCATCCATCGGGCCTCGTCGGGGCGGCGGTCGCCGTCGAGGTCAACCTCGCGATAGACCTCGAAGCCGTCCTGGAAGTAGCTCCACTGGTCCATCGCCGTCTTCGGGCCGTGGCTGGCAACGAAGCGCCGGAGCATCTTCCCCTGGCCGTCGCGGAGCGCGTAGCCAATGGGACCCTTCTTCGACGTCACCAGTTCGACCTTGCAAGCCTCGACCGCCTTCGCGTCGGCCGGGACGTCGTACTCGACCAGCCCCGGCAGCGTCGGGCGGAAATCGAGCAGCCGGGCTGCCGGCGGCAGGTTCGACTGCGCCCGGGCCGAGATTGGGGCTCCTGCCAGTAGCCCG
This sequence comes from Planctomycetales bacterium, assembly GCA_027451455.1. Lineage (GTDB taxonomy): Bacteria > Planctomycetota > Planctomycetia > Isosphaerales > Isosphaeraceae > JAKAUH01. Next base: position 1,767 of record DAIDJI010000937.1, read on the forward strand.
AGCCAGCACCAGACGGCCACGGAGCCGCGTATCCTCCGCATCGGTGTCTCCTTTCGCACCTTCCGGGTCCCTGGGCTTTTATCCCTCGCCCACGACTGGCGATCGTGGCCCACACCCCTCGATCGTGTCAAGCCGCAATGCCCGGACGGACGCCCCAACCCCTCTTATCGGCGTTTTCGCGCCTCCTCCTTCGTCCCATCTCCGTGGTTTCCGGCTCCGGGCCATGGAGGGTCGGTCGCGGAAGTGAGAGAATCGCGGCGAGGCCGGGGATAAGCTGATCCATCGAGCGGACCTCCGTGCGGTGCGCGATCCTGGTGTGTCTGAACACCCTCCAGGATACCGGCCCCGCGCGCGATGGTCCGCTCGTCTTCCAAGATCAATGACTCCTGTAAAAGTCCGAAACTCTAGTCAGAGGGTCGGCCAACTGGGGAGGCGGAAGAGGCGA
>DAIDJI010000938.1 GCA_027451455.1 Planctomycetales bacterium
TTTCGCAATGTCACGCTGGTCCGGCCGGTGATCGACCGCGCCCGATTCACCGACGAGGTCACGTTCGATCACTGCATGCTCGATCGCCCGAGGTTCGTCAAGCGGTCCGAGTTCGCGAAGGGGCTGAACCTCTCGGCCTCGACGCTCATCAGGGCCGAGCTGCGCGGCCTGACCGTGGCCGGCCCGTTCTGCTGCGCCAACGTCCGGGCGCGCGGCCGATTCCTGGTCGAGGGAGCGACGTTCCGCGGGCGGGTCCGGTTCTGGGAGGCGGAGTTCGGCGGCTGGGCCGAGTTCCGGGCCTGCGCGTTCCACGACGTCGCAGACTTCCGGAGCTTCCACGCCGAGCAGGGGTTCGTCGTGCAGAAGTGCGCCTTCCACGCGGATGCCCTGTTCCGCGGCGTCCACGTCTCGAAGAAGTGGCAGGCCGACACCTCGCGGTTCGAGGCTCTGCTGGACCTCTCGAAGGCCAAGCTGCACGACTTCGCCTACCTCGAGGGGATTGAGCAGGGGCCGGGGATGCGGTTCGCCTTCACCAACGCGCTGGCCGACCGGATCCTGGTACGCCCCGGGCAGATCGAGGGTCGGCTCGCCAGCGAGTGCGCCGGCGACCGCGCGCAAGCGATGCAGGAATATGGCCTGCTGAAGCGGGTCTTCGAGGGTTTGCACCGCTTCGAGGACGAGGACTGGGCCTTCTATCGCTTCAAGGTCAACCAGCGGCTATCGCGGCCGCGGAGCTGGCGACGCCCCTGGAGCAAGCTCACGCAGCTCGCCGACTGGCTCTTGCTGGATCGGGGCTGCGGCTACGGGACCAGCCCCTCCCGCGCCGTGGGGGCGGCCTTGCTGATCATCCTCGGCTTCGCGGCTGTCTACGCCACGGGGATCGATCTGCTGAACGTCGAGAAGCCGCCGTTCGACGGACCGGCGACCGCGCCGGCGAACCGCCTGATGATCGCCGCGCTGACCAGCGTCTCGGCGTTCACCTCGGGCTTCGGAGACATCCGGGACGCCGCCCGAGGTTGGATGAACGTCCCGCTGATCGCCGAGTCGTTGCTGGGAACGCTGCTCTGGGGCCTCTTCATCGTCGCCTTCAGCCGGAAGGTCATCCGGTAGCCCATTGCCGACGAGCGGGGGCCTCCGGCCGGAGGGACTTCAGTGGGCGATGAGGGACTCGAACCCCCGACATCCTGCGTGTAAAGCAGGCGCTCTAACCAGCTGAGCTAATCGCCCCGTATCGGACCCTTCCACGTTAGCGAGACCACCCCGCGAACGCCATCAGAAAACCAGGCTCGCGCCCTTCGAGTGTCCCGAAGAAGCCGGCGCAGGGGTCGATTCGCCCGGCGATGGACGGGATTCCCCGAATGATTTCCTCGGCGGAGAAGCCTCCGGCCGGTCCTCGCCCGGCTGGACCCGACGCGCGGAGATCACCCGCCAGCCGGTGTCGATTCCTTCGAGCCGGAACCGGACCAGCTCCAGTCGGAGACTCACCGGCGGGTCGCCCAGCGAGCCGAGGCGGTCGCGGGCCGTCGCGGTGACCTCCGCCTCGTTGTAGATGAACGGGCCGTCGGGCTGGAGTGTCCAGAAGGGGCGTTTCAACAGGGCATCCCATCGCTTCGGGTCGTCCGCGACGGCCAGCCCGAGGGCCTTCGCGGCCTCGGGGAGCGGTGGCTTCGACGATTCGACCAGCATCTTGTAGGTCGGCAAAATCCGCTTCGGGTGCAGCGTCGTCTCGGAGAGTTTGTCCATCATCTTGGCGAGTTGCTCGGCCGACTCAAAGATTTCGTTGGGATCGCCACTCTGCATCTTCTCGTACATCCCGGATTTCTTCGCCTCGTCCTTCGCGGCGTGGAGGGCGTCGAGCGTCTCACCCGCGATCCCGAGCGCATTCTTCGGGGTGAACCGGCCGGCGGTCGCGTCGTAGGTGAACTGATCGCCGATCCGACGGTGCAGGCCGGCGAGCGGGGCGAACGGGCCACGGATCTCTCGGTCGCGCGCCTTCTGGTGGTAAAGGTCGCGATACGAGGCGATCCCAGGCGGCTCCTCAACCGTCCCAATCTTGCTCGCGGCCTCCTCGTCCTGGCGGACGAGCGCGTCGAGCGAGGCGCGGTCGCGGCTGTCGGCAGTCAGGATGGCGAGGTCGCGCGCGGCCGGGTCGATGCGCTCGAGGTCGTGGCGGACCTCCTCGAGCTTGGCGCGGCTGCGCCCGGCGATCCCC
>DAIDJI010000939.1 GCA_027451455.1 Planctomycetales bacterium
ATGTGCGTTCCGCTGCTCACCCCCGACAAGGAGGCGCTGGGGATCATCCAGCTCGACACCAGCGACCGCAAGCAGTTCGGCCAGGAGGACCTCGATGTCCTCGCCGCGGTCGCCGGCCAGGCCGCCATCGCGATCCAGAACGCCGCGATGCACGAGTCGCTCCTGGAACGCGAGCGGGTCAACCGCGACCTCCGGCTCGCCGAGCAGGTGCAAAAGCGGTTCCTCCCCCAGTCCGTCCCGGCCATCCCCAGCTTCGAGTTCTTCGCCCACTACGACCCGGCCTATGAGGTCGGCGGCGACTACTACGACTTCGTCCCCCTGCCCGACGACCGAACCGCGATCGCCGTGGGCGACGTCTCGGGCAAGGGCGTCGCCGCCGCCCTGATGATGGCCAAGTTCTCCGGCGACACCCGCTATTGCATCCTCACCGAGAACGCACCGGCCCCCGCGGCCAACGAGCTGAACACCCTGCTCTTCTCCGCTGGAATCGAGGAGAAGTTCATCACGTTGAGCCTGAGCGTCCTCGACGTGAAGGCCCGGACCCTCACCCTCGCCTCGGCCGGACACCTCCCCATCCTGATCCGACGCGCCGGCGGCAACGTCGAGGAGATCGGCGAGGAGGTCGCCGGCTTCCCGATCGGAATCATCCCCGACGCCGAGTACCATCAGACCGTCATCACACTCCACCCCGGCGACGTCGTCTGCGTCTTCTCCGACGGCGTCACCGACGCCCGCAACCTCCGCGAGGAACTCTACGACTCGCGCGAGAACCGACGCCTGATCCGCAAGCTTGCCGAGTCGCAGGGCGGACCCGAGGCCGTCGGCCGCGCCCTCCTCCAGGACATCCGCGAGTTCTCCGCCGGGCACACCCAGGTCGACGACATCACCCTCATCTGCTTCGGCCCCATCGCCTGATGAGGCCGAAGCAAGCGGCTTGATTCACCACAGAGAGCACAGAGTGAATTCCATTGAGTTGCCCCGTCGATCACGAACCCACCTCCTGCCATTCTCTCTGTGCCCTCTGTGTCCTCTGTGGTGAATAGGAATCATCTCGACATGCCGATCCGCGTCGCCAACATCCGACTCGAACTGGGTGAGCCCGAGGAGGGCCTGCCCGCCCGGATCGCCGAGCGCCTGGGCCTGGGCCCCTCGGAGATCCAGGGCTGGCGCATCCTCCGCAAGAGCCTCGACGCCCGCAGTCACGACGATATCCACTTCACCTACTCGGCCGAGGTCCGCCTGCCGGACGAGGCCCGCTTCGGCACCCTCCCCAACGTCCACCCGTTCGTCCCCGACCGGTTCGACTGGCCCGAGCCGGGCAGCCGACCCCTGGAGCACCGGCCGGTGATCGTCGGCTCGGGACCCGCCGGCCTGATCGCCGGCTACCTCCTCGCCGAGGCTGGCTACCGCCCGCTGATCCTCGAACGCGGACGCGCCGTCAAGGACCGCGTCGCCGACGTCCGCCGGTTCGACGACAACGGCCCGCTCGACCCCGAGAGCAACTACCTCTTCGGCGAGGGAGGCGCGGGCACCTTCAGCGACGGCAAGCTCACCTCACGAGGGACCGGCCCCGACGTCCACCGTGTCCTTCAAATCCTGGCCGACTGCCACGGCAAGCCCTCGATCGTCTACGAGCACCGGCCCCACCTCGGCTCCAACCGCCTCCCCCTGGTGGTCCGCACCCTCCGCCGACGAATCGAGGAGATGGGGGGCGAGGTCCGGTTCTCTTGCCTGGTCGAGGACCTCGACATCGCCGACGGCCGATTGAAGGGCCTCCGAACGTCGTCGGGCCACATCCCGGCCGACGCGGTGATCCTGGCGATCGGCCATAGCGCCCGGGACACCTACGGGATGCTCCTTCGCCGGGGAGTCCCGATCGAGCCGAAGCCGTTCCAGCTCGGCGTCCGAATCGAGCAGCCGCAGTCGTCGATCGACCGGGCGAGGTACGGCTCGAACGCCGGCCACCCGGCCCTTGGCGCCGCCGACTACAGCGCCTCGGTCCGCGCCGGGCGTCGCGACCTCTTCACTTTCTGCATGTGCGCCGGCGGCTACGTGATGCCGAGCGTCAGCGACCCCGGCTACTTCTGTAGCAACGGGATGAGCGAGAGCTACCACGACTCGCCGTTCGCCAACAGCGGGCTGGTGGTGACAATCGAGCCCGACGAACTGGGGAGCAGCCACCCGCTCGCCGGCATCCACTACCAGCAG
>DAIDJI010000940.1 GCA_027451455.1 Planctomycetales bacterium
GCGGGACCAGGGGATCGTCCTTCGGAAGAAGCACGAAATCCGCGATCAGGCAGGAGAGGGGAGGCATCGGCGAGGGATCGTTCGCGAGATCGCGGGACGACGAAATCGCCAAAAATGGCCGGTTCAGGCGGACCAGTCCTCGACCCTGAGGCCCGGGACACGGCGGAAGTCGCGGAGATTTCGGGACACCAGGGTCGCGCCTTTCTCCAGCACGATCGCGGCGATGCGCAGATCCATCTTGCGCACGTTGAGGTTCTCATCGGTGACGACGGTGATCGCCAGCCCTCCGGGATCGCGCATGCAACGCATCGATCTTCGCCATCAGATCGGAATGGCCTCGCTGGTAGAGGGACAGCGTATCCGTATCGAGGACATGGAGACTCATGGTCGGTCCGGGTCATCCTCGACCTGCTGACGGTACTCTTCGATGGCCTGCCGCCATTCCTCGTAGAGCGGATCATCCCTGTATATCCCCCCTCCCAGGTCGCTCGGAGCCTCCTTCCGGGTCGGGATTTCGATCGACGTCAGCACGGTGCCGGAAGCGGCACGCGTCTCGATCAGGTCGCGAAGGTGGCGCAAGGCGGCATCGGGGGTGTCGCCCCGGGCCGCGAAACCGAGGGCGTCGGCGCTCCGCGCCTCGAATCCGCCTCCCGGCAATGGCTCCAGAAAAACGGGGATTTCCATGATCGCCCTCCATCCCATCGCGCCGGCATCGGAATCCGGGACACCGACATTCTAGATGGGTTCGCTTTCGTCGGCAAACCGAACAGCGAACCCACCCCCTGCCAGGACTTCACTTCAACCGCATCCGGAAATGGTAGGTCCCCGAGCCGATCGAGAGGGTCGAACCGTCGAGAATCCGGACGCCCTCGGCCTCGGCGGCGGGGCGGTCGCCCTCTCGGATCTCTGTGACGCCCGATGGAGGACGAACAACGGCCTTCGCATTCGCCGGGATCGTGACTTCCAGGTCAAGCTGGTCGCCTTCGCGTTGCCATCGGGTCGCGATCGTGCCCGAGGGACCGCGGTACGTCGTCTTCGCCCAGCTCAGGCGCGGGTCGAGCTGGGGCTCGATGGCGATCGTGCCGTCGTGAGCCGGCCGGATGCCGCCGATCGTGCGCACCATCCAGCCGTAGACCGCTCCGAACGAGTAATGAGCAAACGAATTCATGCCCGCGTCCTGGAATCCCTTTTCCGGTGTCCATCCGTCCCATCGCTCCCAGATGCTGGTCGCGCCCTGGCGGATCGAGAAGCCCCACGAGGGGAACGTCTCGTTGTGCAGCAGGCGGAACGCCACATCATACCTACCGATTTTTGAAAGCGCCTGCATCAACGACTTCGTGCCGATGAAGCCGGTCGAGAGGTGATTCCCGCGCGCCTCGATGTCCTCGACGAGATACCGGGCCGCCCGCTCAAAGTCGGGGTCGGACCGGTCTGGGCCGACGAGGTCAAAAGCGATCGCCAGCACGTAGCACGCCTGGGTGTTTCCCTTGATCCGGCCGTCCGGGCCGATGTAGGCCCGGCGGAACGACGCCCGGATTCGGTCGAAAAGCTCGCGGTACTTCCTCGCGTCGTCCGACATTCCGAGCGCCTCGGCGGCCTCGGCCGTCCGCTTCGCACTGTGCGCGAAGTAGGCCGTGTAGATCACATCCTTCGGCGTATCGGCCTGAATGCTCAGCCAGTCGCCGAAACAGTGAAACTGCGCCGGCGGCAGGAGGTCGGGCGTGCTCCGCTTCTTGCAGAACTCGATAAACTTCACCATCGATGGATATTGACGCGCCAGCAGACGACGATCCCCGTAAACCTCGTAAATCGTCCACGGGCAGATCACGCCGGCGTCGGCCCAGGCCGGGCCGCCGTCGTCGCCCGCCACCTTTACCGGCGCCACCATCGGAAACTGGCCGTCGGCGCGCTGGCCATCGGTCAGGTCCACCAGCCATTTCGTGAAGAACGCCTGCACATCGCAGATCAATGAAGCTGTCTCGATGTAGACCTGTGCGTCGCCGGTCCAGCCGAGCCGCTCGTCGCGCTGGGGGCAGTCTGTGGGCAGCGAGAGGAAGTTGCCGCGCATGCTCCAGACTGCGTTCTGGTGCAGCTGGTTGAGCAGCGGGTCACTGCACTCGAACCAGCCGATGCGCTCCATGTCCGACTGCATGACCATGGCGGTCACGTCCTGCGCCGGGGTCATCACGCCCTGCCAACCGTCGAT
>DAIDJI010000941.1 GCA_027451455.1 Planctomycetales bacterium
CCGTCGCGATATCGTCTCCCTCCTGCTGGAGCGAGGCGCCCGGATCGACCTCTTCTGCGCCGCAATGATGGGGCGGCTCGATGCCGTGAAGTCGTTCCTGACGCTCGAACCCCGGCTGATCGACGCCCGGGGCCCGCACGGCTTTACTCTCCATTTCCACGCGCAGGTCGGAGGGAAGGAGGCGGAGCCGGTTCTGGCCTACTTGCAGTCGGTGAAGGAGATCAAGCTGGGCCCGAACCCGTTTTTGAGGTCGTCTCACGGGGGCGGAAAGAATCCGCATTCGAAGGATGGTCCGGCGAAGTGACCGCGGCGGGCGATGTTGGGGCGTCGATCGGCCAGCCCGGGATGCCGGCGGATGCCGGGTCGACGCCCGACTCGATCTCCTGGCGAGCCCAGAGGTAATCGGCCTCGCGAGCCAGCCGGAATTCGGGGTCGTGACGGATGAAGGCGACTGCGCCGTAGAACGCCGCCTCGCGACGGCAGATCTCCGACCACCGCGCTCGATCCAGGCCGAAATGGCGGGCGCAGGACTCGACGTGGATCTTCGGCGGTCCGACGTCCGCGGGCCAGCCGAACGCTCGACGCTCGCGAAGCTGCTCCAACAGGTCGCGCGCCAGTTCGACATAGCCCCGAAGGTTTGGGTGCTGGGCGTCGTGGAAGAAGCGGTCGCCGGGCAGTCCGTGGGGGTCGGCCCGTTCCAGTAACCATGGGGAATCGACCAGAACGACCGACGGATGCCTTGCGGCGACGTCGCGATAGATTTGTCGGAGATCGTTTCGGATCCGGACTGGCATCCCGTCGCGCTCGCGGGCCTCGGCATAGTGCACCCGGGCCTTCTCCCAATCGCCCCGGCGTTCGAGCAGTCGAGCCATCCGATAATGGACCTCGGCAAATTCGGGATGGCGCCCGACCAGCTCGCGATCGAGTCGGAGGGCGGCGTCCGGGTCGGATTCCTCCAGCGTCCGGGCTCGCTCGATCTCGCGAGCGAAGGCTTCGCGTTCGGCCCTTGGAGTTGGCGGTGCGAGGACCGACCGGCTTGGGTCGAAATCGACGTCGTTCGAGACCGGCATGATGAGGATCGGCAGGATGCCGGCCCGCTCGCAGCTTTCGACGATCACCTCGAGGCGGGCGGCGAATTCCTCGCGGATCGCCGTGGCCTCCTCGGCGGTGAAGACCGGACGATCGACAAGCTCGCGGGTCGGGAAGCGGGGTGGGCGGACGTGAATCCGCTGCCGGTCCCACGCCAGGAGGGCCAGGCGGCAGGCCGGCGAGTATCGCAGGAGGCGTCTCAACGACCCCGGCGAGAGGAGCGTGGGCATCTCGTCGTCGTAGTAGTTCCCCGGCTCCCGCATCCAGGGGAACCGGGAGGCGAACTCGTTGTGGCCGACGCAGACGATCAGGGCGTCGGGCCGTCGCGAGAGGCCCTCGAATTGTTTGTCGAGGTCTCGGATCATCGCGCCGCCCCGGGCGCGGACGTCTACCCGGATCGCTCGGCCCGCAAAGACCGATTTCAACGCCCATCCTGCGATCTGTGCGGCGGAGAGCCAGGGCGCGTAGGGTTCGCCCCTTGCGCTCGACTCGCCGACGATGACCAGCTCGATCGAGTCGTCTCCCTCGGGTTTCGCCACGCTCGGCCATTGGATGCGCTGGAAGCTCGGGGGCGAATCCCCTCGCTCCGACGTCCAGATCGTGGCGCCCAGGTCGAGAGTGGCCAGGCTGCAGAGCAGGATCACCCCAGGCGCGAGCAGTCGGACCTGTCGCCGTCGTCGGGCCCTTGGCTCGGCGTGCGAGAGGTATCCGACCGCGATCCCGCCGACGATCATCCCGATCGCGATGACCGCCGCGATGGCGTATCCGTCGAGGATCACGTCGAGATAGAGGAGCGCCGCGCGGAGACGCGTTTCTTCCGGCAAGGAGACCCAGGCGGTTTCCAGACGGCTGGACGCCAGTTCGAGGAGTGCGGGGCCGAGGATCCAGCCTGTCGCGATCGCGAGGGCGGCGAGAATCGCCAGTACCGCCCAGAAGGCTCTCCAGACGATCGATGGAACTGGGAGTACCGGCTTCATGGCCGTCTCCTCGCGTCCGGGTGGGCGCCCGAGCTTCCCGCGCCTGGCTGCCGCCAGTATACTGCGAACCGCCCGGAGAGGGATCGCCGGGCGGACGTCCCCTGATCGCGACGAGGCCCGCACGCCCATGCCCCCC
>DAIDJI010000942.1 GCA_027451455.1 Planctomycetales bacterium
ATGCCGAGGAAGCGTTTCAGGAGATATTCGGCGAGAATGCTTCCATCGCGGAATCGGCGGAGGATGCCCCGACGCTCGATCGCGTCCGATCGTTCCTGGAGGCGGCCCGGCAAGGACGGCTCGCGGACCAGATCCGAGATCCGGAGGCTCCGTTCTACGTGCTCGGCCTCTCGCCGAACGCGGCCCGGCTGAATGTGCGCTTCTGGCTCACGGGGACGGTGGCCGAGTTCGCCAAAAACCTGGTCGATCACGTCGATCAGTTGGAGATGGTCGGGGCCCGGCCCGATGATCCGCCGCTCGCCATCCGCCGTCTGATCCGGGAGACGGCCCGGGAACCGAAGGAGATCGCTCCCCAGCTTGCCGGGGAGGTCGCCAGGGCCGTGCTTGCCGGTTTGCCCTACCCGCAGGCCCTTTTCATCGCGATCGTTCGTCGGGTCCGCATCGACGGTGAGATGAACCATCGCCGGGCGGCCATCCTGAAAGCCTATCTCATCCGCAATCGACGAAAGGAGGTGCCCGTGGCACTCGACAAAGAACGTCCGGACGAGTCGTACCAGCTCGGCCGACTGCTCGCCACGCTGGAGAAAACTCAGGAGGACGCGACCGATGGGAAACTGAACGCGACAATCAAGGACAAATTCTTCGGAGCCGCTGCGGCGACACCTGCCAGCGTCTTTCCCCGGCTCCTTCGGCTCCATCAGCACCACCTGAACAAGCTCACCAACGAGGGCCTGCGGATCACCCGCGAGAAGCTTGTCGGCGAGATCTGCGGCCGGGTCCAACGCTTCCCTTCGCACCTCTCCCTGGAGCATCAAGGGCTCTTTTACATCGGCTACTACCACCAGCGGCAGGACTTCTTCACCAGGAAGACGGATAACAACCAGGAGACGACTGATGAGTGACACGCCCAGCGATCGCAGCCCCGTCGGCAACCGCTTCGACTTCGTCTATTTCTTCGACATCACCGACGGCAACCCGAACGGCGACCCCGACGCGGGGAACCTGCCGCGGATCGACCCGGAGACCGGGCAAGGGCTCGTCACCGACGTCTGCCTCAAGCGGAAGATTCGGAACTTCGTCGGCCTGGCTCACGGCGAGAAGCCCCCCTTCGAGATCTACGTGAAGGAAAAGGCCATCCTCAACCAGCAGCACGAACGGGCCTATGTCGCGCTGAAGATTGAGACCGACCCCAAGAAGCGGACCGCGAAGGGCAAGGACAAGGCCGAGGAGGACCGTAAACTGACGCGGTGGATGTGCGACAACTTCTTCGACATCCGCGCCTTCGGCGCCGTGATGACGACGGAACGGAATTGCGGACAGGTCCGCGGGCCGATCCAGTTCGGCCTGGCGCGGTCGCTCCACCCGATTGTCAGCAGCGAGCACGCCGTGACTCGGTGCGCCGTCACCACGGAGAAGGAGTCGGAAAGCCAGGCCGGCGGCAATCGGACGATGGGCCGGAAGTTCACGGTGCCGTACGGGCTCTACCGGGTCCACGGCTACGTGAATCCGAACCTGGCGGGCGGAGCGAATGGGACCGGGTTCTCCGAGGAAGATCTGGGTCTTTTGAAGCGAGCGCTTGACCAGATGTTCGAGCTCGACAAATCGGCGGCGCGGGCGAACATGCGGCCGGTCGCCTGCATTGCCTTCCGCCACGAGAGTCCCATGGGCAACGCGCGATCGGATCAACTGTTCCAGCGCGTCGAGTGCCGGCCCCGGCCGGGCGTCCAGCCGTTGCCGGGCGAGGTCGACGGGGCCATCGAGGGCCGTCCGCCCCGTTCGTTCCAGGATTACGAGCTGACCGTCGACCCGGAGAACCTGCCCGATGGCGTGACCATCGAGCGCTGGATCGAGTGGACCTGATGGACTCGCCTGGGGTGTCGGCCACGCTGTATCTCTGTGGGAAATTGCGTCAGACGTTTATGAACCACAGAGACACGGAGACACCGAGAAATCCCAAGAGAAATGCCAAATCGTCGTATCTCTGTGCCTCTGTGTCTCTGTGGTAAATTGCGTCAGACGTTTATGAACCACAGAGACACAGAGACACCGAGAAATCCCAAGAGAAATGCCAAATCGTCGTATCTCTGTGCCTCTGTGTCTCTGTGGTAAATGGCGTCGGATGTTTATGAACCACAGAGACACAGAGACACCGAGAAATCCCAAGAGAAATGCCAAATCGTCGTATCTCTGTGCCTCTG
>DAIDJI010000943.1 GCA_027451455.1 Planctomycetales bacterium
CGTCGTGGTGGACGGCAACTCCATCGAGGACTCGGCGGTCGGTGTGCAACTCGGCCCGAACGTCGGCGGAGCCGTGCTCTCTCGGAACGCCTTCCGAAACGTCGACCGGCCCATCTGGCGCGGGAAGACGACGGACGTGATCGACCTGGGACCAGCCGACGAGGGCGAGCCCCTGTTCGCAGCCGCCGGGCTCTCGGGCTGGGTGGAGGAGCAGCACGACAAGTTCCGGGTGCGGAACCCAGGAGTGATCTCGACCTGGAAACTCCGCGACGGCATCCTCTCGTGCGACGGTTCGCACGGCAATTGCGGGTTCCTGCGATCGGAGCGGGTCGTCTCCGACTTCACCCTCCGGCTCCGATACCGAATGTCGTCGGGCTGCAACAGCGGCGTCTGCTTCCGAATCCCTGCGCCTTATCGGGGGCGGGAGGGTGATCCTCAACCCTCGGAGACAGGGTTCGAGGTCCAGATCCGAGACGACCAGGGCGAGGGGCCGTCGCTCACGTCGACCGGGGCGATCTACAACGTCCGTGCTCCCGAGGTGAACGTTGCGCGAGCGGCCGGCGAGTGGAACGACCTGCAAATCGAGGCCCAGGGTTCTCGAATTCGTGTCACTCTCAACGGCCGAACCGTCCAGGACCTTGACCAGGAGACCGAGCCGATGCTGCGGAAGCGCCCCCGGTCGGGCCACCTGGTTTTCCAGAATCACGGGTTCGACATCGAGTTCCGCGACATCCGGCTCATCGATCGGACTCCTCCCTCGGCCGGACGACCGCGGCCCTGATCCGTGACGTCGGCCAGGGTCCGGGCGAGAGTCGGTCAGGTAGGAATCCCCGACCGCCTCTCGCCTGGGACATCGGCTCAATTCCCCTTCTTGGCCGGAACCTTCGCGCCTTCCTTCCGCGCCTTCGAGAGGCCGATTGCGATCGCCTGTTTGGGATTCGTCACCTTCTTCTTCGATTTCCCGCCGCTGCGGAGGGTCCCTTCCTTCATCTCGTGCATCGCCTCGCGGACTTCCTCCTGCGCCTTCTTTCCATATTTCGCCATGACATCCGCCCCTTTCCCGAGATCTGGAAATCTGTCGGATCGAGGGAAACCCATGATTATCTCTCCAGGCAAACCGGATGCCATGCCGATGGGTCTCGCTCACTCAATGAGCGGCAGCTTGACGCGCTCACCGGTCCGGGCCGATCGATAGATCGCCCGGATGATCTCGACCGATTTGCGCCCCTCGCGGCCATCAATCGCAGGGGACGTTCCCGTGTCGATCGCGCGGAGGAAATCGTCGAGCTGGTCGCGGTGGCCGATGTGCGTGATCCCACGAGGGTCACTCGCTCCCGAGTTCGAGCCCGCCCGGCCGGCCATCGCCGCAAAGATCTCGTTGTCGCTCGGAACCCGCTCCTGGAACTCCCAGAGCGTGATGTCGTCCTGCTCGACCCGCGCCGAGCCCCGGTCGCCGTGGATCTCGGTCCGCTTGAGCAACCCGGGGAAGGCGCTCGTGGCGGCCTCGATCGTGCCGAGTGCCCCGTTGCGAAACCGGAGCGCCGCGACGGCCGTATCCTCGACCTCAATCCGATCGTGCGCCAGGGTCGCGACGATCGCCTGCACCTCGGCGACATCCCCCATCAACCAGGAAAGCAGGTCGACATTGTGGATCGCCTGATTCATCAGGGCGCCGCCGCCGTCGAGGTCCCAGGTTCCTCGCCATCCGCCCGAGTCGTAATACTGCTGGGTCCGCCACCACTTCACGTAGGTATCGCCAAGGGTGAGCTTCCCGAATCGGCCGGTGTCGATGGCCTGCTTGAGACGCAAATTCGCATCGGCGAACCGCGAGGGGAAGATCGTGCAGAGCCGGACGCCCGCCTCGTCGCAGGCGGCGATGATCGCGTCGCACCGCGGGAGGGTGATCTCCAGCGGCTTCTCGACGACGACATGCTTGCCGGCCCTCGCCGCACGGACGGCCGGGTCGAAGTGGGCGCCGCTCGGCGTGCAAACGCAGACCACGTCGATTGTCGGCAGGGCAAGCATGGCGTCGAGGTCGTCGAAGACCTCGCATCCCCCCTCGGCCAGCCCGGCGATCTTGGCGCCGTTGGCCGGGTTGGTGGTATACGCGGCGACGACCTGCGCGCCCGCGATCTCGTTGATCGCCCGGGTGTGGAACTCGGCGATCATCCCGCACCCGATGATTCCGAAGCCG
>DAIDJI010000944.1 GCA_027451455.1 Planctomycetales bacterium
ATCGACCACCAGCAGGCGATGAACGCCATGCTGACCGAAGAGCGCCGCGACCTCCTCCAGGGAAGCCTCCGGCGCGATCGAGATGACGTCCTTGCTCATGAACTCGGCCACGGGCCGATTCCCCAGGTCGGGGTTGTTGGCCACGGCCAGGGCCACGTCGCGGTCGGTCAGGATGCCGATCGGCCGGCCGGCGTCGATGACCGGCACGGCGCCGCAATTGACATCCTGGAAGAGCGCGCTGGCCTCCAGAACCGTGCTGTGGGCGGAGCATGTCCGCGGGTGAGACGTCATCACATCCGCGGCTGTCAGGGGCGATCGGTTGGAATCTGCCATCGTCAAGGCTCCGAGAATCGAGACAGGATGCGCTCGTTCGATCGGACATGAAGTGGGCGACCGCATCACCATCGGACCGAGGGCGAAGGCGCGGCCGGGGTCCAGGCCGCCACGACCGCCACGACCGCCACGCGGACCGCCTGGCGCCTCGGGCGGCCGAGGCGGGCGACGGCGAGGTTGGATTGGATCAGCGCTTCCCCCCAAACGGAACGATGGGCTGGACCGCCAGCTTCCCAGGGCCAGCGCGAACTAAGGTACTATCCCGGTAAGGACTTCCATCAGGAACTTGTCCGACCATCCGCAGGACCGGCGCTTCATGGCGATACTTGCCTTGCTCGGATGCTGCTTCAGTAGCGACAGCGTCAGCCGATTCAGCCACGCGAAGTTCTCTCTCAGCGCCTTCTCGCGGATGCGCGACTCGTCCTCGCGGAAGGTCACATCGAGCGTCCAATGACACCCGTTCTCGATGCCCCAGTGCGAACGCACCGCATGAGCGAATCGCTTCACGTCCACGGTCAGGCTACTGATGTAGTAGCGGACCTCGATGCTCTCCTTCCCGTCGCGAAGGCAGCACGAGGTCACCATGCCCACCGACTTCAACCCTTTCCACTGCGACTTCCCCGGCAGATCCTCGGGGACCGGCAGTTGGAGGTAAGTCCGCTGTTCCACCCGGCCGTGGCCTCGCTCTTCGGTCACCAACTCGCCCGCCGGCGCGTCTCCGTCGAGATGCCGATCGAAGAGGGCGATAACCGCCTCGTGCATCGTCTCCTGATTGCCCTTAAGCGCCAACACATAGTCGGCCTTGCCGCGGATGACCTCGTCGGCGATCGCCTTCTGCGCCCCCATGGCGTCGATCGTGATGATGGCCCCCTTGGCGTCGATCAGCCGCAGCAACTCGGGGATCGCCGTGATCTCGTTGGACTTCTCGGCGCAGGCGACCTGCCCGAGCGTCAGGCCGAATTCGCTGGCCCAGGCGGTGACCGAGTGCAACGCACCAAGGCCGTTTTTGCGGTCGTGGCTGCGACGGTTGGTCTTGCCGTCGATGGCCACGGTGGGCTGATCGATGCCGGTGGTGGCGGCGGCCGCGGCGCGGAGGGACCCGAGCCAGGAGGCGAAGCACTCCTGGAAGGCCATCGGCTTGAGCATCATGAGGACGCGGCGGAAGACGTCCTTGCTGGGGACGCCGGCGGTCAGGCCCAGCGTGGTGACCAGGAGGTCTTGCTTGATTGTGGCCCAGCGAGCGATAGCGGTCGGGCCGGAGGCGCCGGCGAGGACCGCCAGGACGGCGATGACGACAACGCTGACGAGCGGGTGCCGGCGATTGATGGAGGAACGAGGGTCCTCCAGGACCTGGAAATGAGCAACGATCTCGTCGAGCGATATACCCCGGGAACTCGCCATCGTCGGGCCTCCACGTGTAACCTGGTGTCGAATCACGTGGGGGCCATTGTACAGATCAAGAGATCGGGGCGCAAGCGTCACATCTTACCAGGGCTGCCCAGAGTGCGCGCTGGCCCTGCGCCGAACACCACCTGGCTGAGGCTCGGCCTATGCGGATCGGTACAGGCCCCGAAGGGGCGAAACATACCAGCCCAGGGCAACGCCCTGGGATCCCGTCGCCTACCCCCGATTCGAGCCCGGAAAGGGCGACACAGGAACCGCCCGGCGCCATCCCTTGTTGCGCCCTTTCAGGGCTTTTTCCGGGGGGTTCGCCGGTTTCCCGGGGCGTTGCCCCGGGCTGATCTCTTGAGCCCCTTCGGGGCTGTGGGCGGTGGTGTCCAGCGAGAAGTCTCGTTTTTTCTCCGAACTGCGGTTCCGACGTCGGTGTTCGTCGGCCGAATAGGATTCATTCGCCCG
>DAIDJI010000945.1 GCA_027451455.1 Planctomycetales bacterium
AGGCAGACCTCGGTCGTTCCGATGGCGGCGTCGGCCAGCGCAGGGATGTGGCCGCGGAGGAATTCGCGGACGATCGATCGATAGGATTCGTCCACGGTCGGGGACTGGTCGTCGGGATCGACCTCGGGACCGGCGTGTCGAGCCGCCTTCACCCCCAGGTCAAGGAAATCGGGCATTCCGTAGAAGGCGTCATCCTCGTCGGCCCCCTTGTAGATGAAGACCGGAAACCGCCCGACCTGAAACGGCCCGGGATCGGCCGGGCGGAAGTAGAGGACCTGCTGCCGGGTGACCTGGACCGGGACGGGCCAATCGGGCAAGAGCCGCCCGACCCAGGCGCCGGCCGCGACGATCAGGCGGTCGGCGACGATCCGGATCGCCTCGGTTTCGAGGACCGGTCGGTCGCCGCTGAGGTCGATGGCGCGAACGGGCGTTCGATCGAGGACCAGCGTACGATCGCCTCCGTCTCGCTGCGCCATCGCGATCTGGAGCGCGACGGCCCGAGCGGCGGCGAGCATCCCGGCATCGGGCTCGAAAACGACGTCATAGCGGTCCGGGATCGCGAAGGCCGGATTGATGACGCGGAAGTCTCGCCCCGATCCGCGCCAGGATGGAACGTCCAGCTCCTCGAGACTGGCCGCGACCTTCGCCACGTAGTCGACACCCGGCGGCGAGAACGAGACGCCCCCGGTTCGCAGGTAAAGCGAGGTGCCGGCGTCGGCCTCAAGCTCGCGCCAGGCCCGGAACGCCGAGGGCATCAGCCGGGCGTATCTCGGATCGGCGTACGAGTGCCGAGTGATCCGGGCGGCTCCGTGCGAGCTGCCCCGCGCGTGCGCCCGCTCGAAGCGCTCGATGAGCACCAGCGGCTCGCCCCGACGCGCCAGGTGATAGGCGGCGGCGGCTCCCATTGCCCCTGCGCCGATGATGGCGTGCTTGATGTTGAGGGTGTCCATCGAGCGGGCTCCTGCTGTCTGGTGGGGACCAATCGCGGCCACGTCGGCCCATTTGCCGGGGCCATCGGCTCTCCGGCGGAAGAGGTTGCTGGATTCGGTCTTCCTACGAACTCGAGCTCTCCCGGTCGTCCCGATGGCTCCAGGATCCGCCGGGCCATTCGGGCCGATGCGGATCGCCTCGTTCCCATCCGAGGGAACGACACCCACCCCCAAATTGGGATGGGACATCTCGAAGAATGCGCTCTATATTCAAGTGTACCTAGAAGCGATGAAAAAGCGATGGTGTTCCTTGATGGTTGATTGACATCCCCCGGAGCCCGGCGTAGATTATCGGTTCCGAGACCGATCTTCTCGCCCGTGGGACGCTCCTGCCAGCTCGGTGAGATCGTGAATGCCGTCGGGGCGAGGCGGCCTCGGGTTTGCGCCGGTCGTGATCGCGGCGACTCGTGCGGGATGGAGCGAAGCGGCTCGATCGGCGGGGATGTCGACGGGAGTCGAGCGGGAGAAGCGGAACGTGATGGACTTCGCCCGGACTTTCCAGGACCTGATCAATCGGCCGACCGGGACGGATCTGGTGATCGCACTGGCTGTTTCGGCCGGGCTGCTCCTGATCGGCCTGGTGTTGATGCTCGCAAAGCGACGGTGGATTGGGGCCACGCTGGGGGTGCTTGGCCTGCTCGCATCGCTCGTCGTGCTAACGATCGTGGACCAGCAGACGGTGACCCACCGCGACAGCGCCAGCGTGACGGTGATCCGGCCGCGATATCGCGAGCGGGTTCGGTCGATGGCGAGTTGGTCGAGGGTCACCCTGCCGATGGCCACCATCGCCGTGCTGTCGATCGGATGGATGGCGGCGCGTCGACGGCTCCGGAAGAGCGTTCCGGGGATTTTGAAAGCCGGTCGGATGCACCTGTTCCTCAAGGAATACGAGGCCGCGGTCGCGGAGTTTGCGCGGGCGATACGGATCTCACCTTACATCGCTGAGGCTTACAGCGGACGGGGGGCGGCGTATTCCGGCCTGGGCGACGTCGAGCGGGCGCTGGCCGACTACGAACGGGCGATCCAACTGGATCCCCGACTGATCCCGGCCCTGATCCAGCGGGCCCGGCTGCGAACCGAGTCCGGCGACCTCGACGGAGCGCTCGAGGACCTGACTCGGGTGATGGAGATTCATCCGAGCGATCCTGAGCTTTATCTCCATCGCGGGGTCTGCTTTCTCAAGCAGGGGCTGTTAAGCG
>DAIDJI010000946.1 GCA_027451455.1 Planctomycetales bacterium
GCATCGCGAAGGCTACCGGCAGGCGATCCGGGAGAGCGGCCTTCCGATCCGGTTGTGGTGGGATCCGCCGCGGGAGGGCCTGCCGGAGCCCGCGCCCGGGGGCCGCGTCTGGGGCCCAAGGCCCGGCCCGATCCTCGCCGCCTGGGACGCCGAGGACCCGAACTGGTACGTCATCGACGCCAGAGGTACGATCCGATACAGCCGCGTCTACGGGCCCGAGGCCATCCGAAAGGCGGTCGAGGCGATTTTGAGGGAGGAGCCCCGCGACGGTCGGCCGGGCGCGACCGGGTCGGCGCCAGGGGGTGGAGGTGGATAAGATCAAGCGAGGCCGGGGCGACGGCCGAAACCAGAGTCGAGTCCATCGCGAGAAGAGAGCCACCCTCCGACGCGGGCGTCCCGGAACCCGTCCTCGTCGGCCCACAGGCGAGCCATGCGTCGCACAATCGCCGTTGTCTTGCTGCTGGGGAGCTTCTCCGTGCCGGCGAGTGCCCAGGTGCCGCTCTCGGCGGTCCGGGCGAACGTCGACCGGCTGAACCGTCGGATCGCCGGTTGCGTGGTCGACCACACCGACAACCACGGCGGCGACTGCCGGATCTATTCCCCGATCCTGGGGATGCCTCGCGATCTGTATGTGTATCTGCCGCCGGGCTTCGACCCATCGAAACGCTATCCGCTGGTCGTCTTTTTGCACATGGCGGCGTTTGACGAGCGGGCCTTTGTCGACAGGATCTCGATCCAGGACCTGGACGATCTGATCGTCCGGGGCGAGGTCCCGCCGATGGTCGTGGCGAGCCCCGACGGCAATTACGGCCCGGCCGGCCGAGGGCGCCGGACGCACTCGTTCTTCCTGAACGGCCGGGGCGGACGGTTCGAGGACCACCTTCTTGAAGAGGTGATCCCGTTCGTCGAGTCGCATTACGCGATCGCGCCGGGGCGTGAGTCGCACGCGATCGTGGGGATCTCGGCCGGCGGGCTCGGGGCGATGAGCATCGCGATCCGGCATCGCGACCGCTTCGGCGCCGTCGCAACGATCGGGGCGCCTTTGAACCTCCGGTATGCGAACGTCGATGGCGATGTCGTCGAGGACTTCGACCCGGCCCGGTATCGATGGCGAACCCGATACGATCCCGACGAGATCCTCGCTCGATTTTATGGGGGACTGGTGAAGGTCCGGGCCGGGACGATGATCACGCCGGTCTTCGGCGACGACGTGTGGACGATGACCCGGATCGCCGCGATCAACCCGGCCGACCTGATCTTCACGACCGACCTGCGCCCCGGCGAACTGCCGATGTACGTGAACTATCCCGGTCGGGACGAGTTTCACTTCAGTACACACGCCGAGTCGTTTGCCTGGCTGGCCTCGATGCGGGGGATCGACCTGAAGCTCGTCGAGGACCCCGAGGGCCACCACAACCCCCGATACTTCCGCCGGAACCTCCCCGACGCCGTCCGATGGATTGGTGCGCACCTCTCGGTGAGGCCGGGAGGGTAGGGGGGATCGGCGGGGGTTGGAGATCGCGAAACCGCGAAACGACGAAACCGCGAAACGGAGGAGACCGACCATCTACCTCCGTTTCGCTCTCGGGTTCTCGCCCGCCTTGCGATCGAAGTTCCGAGCGGACGATTCCTCACCTCAGGCCCGGGCGCGACCCGACCGACGCCGATGCGAGGCCAGACCCGCAAGACCGATCCCGGTTGCCAGCAAGATCAGCGAGGCCGGCTCGGGGACCGCCGCCGCGGTCACGATCAGGTCCACCTGCTTCTGCGTCGTGTTGTCCACGAGCTGATACTGATAGCCGGCGGGAGTGGTCCCCAGCGTCAGGTCGTCGCTGATAAGCGTCCCGTAGTTGATCAGGTCGTAGGTCCCCACACCAAAACCGGCGAGGGCGTTCAGGTTCACGACTCCGGCCAGGGTCGCGGCGCCTCCGACGTCGATCAGGTCGGAATGGCTCGTCGTCCCCAGGTTGAACGACAACGACGAGGCGGCGTTCAGGTCCAGACTGCTGGAAAGCGTCAGGGTGCCGACGCCGCCGTTGAGGGTCGGATCGCCGGCGGCCAGCACCGCCGCCACCGGCGCCTGCTCCGACTCGCCGCTGGACTGCAGCAGCGGCTCCAGCCGGGTACGCGCCCGTCCGCTCAGCTCCAGGCTGCCGGCCGTGGACACGTTGATGCTGCTGAGCCCC
>DAIDJI010000947.1 GCA_027451455.1 Planctomycetales bacterium
CGACCCGCGAAATCTGGGAGCAGGCCCTCGCTCGCGGCGAGTTTCGCAGCGATGACCTCGCCGCCGAGGGCTTCATCCATTGCTCGACCCCCGAACAATTGCCTTATGTTTATGAGAAGTTCTACAAGGGACAGACCGGGCTGATCGTCCTGCGCATCGACCCCGAAAAACTCGAATCGCCGCTGGTCTGGGAGAATCCGCACGAAACCTTGAAGTTGTTCCCACATGTCTACGGTCCCATCCAAACGTCGGCTGTGACGGATGTTCTGGATGTGGAAACGGTACTGCAAAAGGATTGATTACTAATAAGTTTGCTTCATAAATCCAGAATTTCAGGCGATAGGGCCGGGAGCCAGCCGATCTCGAGGACGCCCCAGAGGCCGATGAGGATCGCCTCGGCGGCGTCGTGACGGAGCGAGGTCGGCCGAGGGGCGCCCGACCACTCGATGATCCGGCGGGCCAGGACGTCGGCGGAGTGCTTCGACCGGTCCCGGCCGCGCTGGTCGCTGGGGTCGAAGAATCGCCGGCGCCAGTCCTCGGCGGCGATCTGGCGGACGAGGATCCCCCGGCGTCGGGCGTCGCGCGCCCAGATCTCGGCGATCGGGCCGCCGCCTTCGAGGACCAGATGCAAAACCTCGGGGCAGGTGTCGAGCAGGCCATGCACCCCCCGACGGAGCGAGGTCCGGTTCGCGTAGTGCTGCGAGCGATACCAGGATAATCGAGCGTCCGCTCCATAAAGGGCTAGCCCGGTTCGGAGCCCCAGGTCCACCGCGAGCAAGGAGGGCATTGGGATCTCCTTCGGAGCGTCCGGCACGATCCCGGACTTGCCCCGGCGCCGGCCGGGGGCCAAAATCGGGGTGTTCCGCGAGACGACCACCTGGATTGTATCCCGATGAAAATCCTCTTCCTTCACGGCTGGCACTCGGTTCCTGGCGGGGTCAAGCCGTCGTACCTGGCCGACCACGGGCACGAGGTGATCAACCCCGCGCTCGATGACGACGACTTCGACCAGGCTGTCCGGACCGCGCAGGAGGCCTTCGACCGTCATCAGCCCGACGTGGTCGTCGGCTCGTCCCGCGGCGGTGCCGTGGCGATGAACCTCGACGTCGGCCCGACTCCGCTCGTTTTGCTCTGCCCGGCCTGGAAGCGATGGGGCTCGGCCCGGACCGTCAAGCCCGGGACGATTCTCCTCCATTCCGAGGCCGACGACGTCATCCCGATCGCGGAGAGCCGCGAGTTGATCCAGGCCAGCAAACTCCCCGAGTCGTCCCTGATCGTCGTCGGGACCGACCACCGGCTCGCCGACCCCGAGCCGCTGGAGATCCTCCGGAAATCGTGCGAACGGGCACAGCCGCGATCGATGCCGAGAACGAGTGGAGATCCATCATGAGTGACTTGCGGAACCAGGAGAGATTCGCCTCGATGTACGCCACCAAGCCTCCCTGGGACATCGGTCGGCCGCAACCGTCGTTCGTCGAGGCCGCCGATCGGGTCACGGGGGCGATCCTCGATTCCGGCTGCGGCACCGGCGAAAATGCCCTCTACTTCGCCGAGCGGGGCCACACCGTCCTCGGCATCGATTTCGTCGAAGGACCCATTCAGGAGGCAAGACGAAAGGCGCAGGAGCGCGGCCTGGCCGCCGAGTTCGTCCAGAAGGACGCCCTGACGCTCTCGGACCTCGACCGGACGTTCGACTCCGTGATCGACAGCGGACTCTTCCACGTCTTCAGCGACGAGGATCGGGCGCGATATGTCGTCGGCCTCGCCCACGTGACCCGGCCAGGCGGCCGGCTCTTCCTGCTCTGCTTCAGCGATGAGGAACCCATCGGGCACGGCCCCAGGCGCGTCTCCCAGCGAGAGCTTCGCGAATCGTTTGCCAGCGGCTGGGAGGTGGAAGAGATCCGGGCCTCTCGCCTGGAAGTCCGGACCGACCTGGAAGACATCTCGTTCAGCGAGGGCGGGCCGAAGGCGTGGTTCGCGGTGATCCGGCGGCTGGGATGAGGGGCGCGGACTCGGGTCGAACCGTTGACCTCGGAACGGAAAAAGTCCGACCATCGCCAGTGGCCCGCGATTCGCGAGCCCGGTGAACCTGTCCGACAGGAGATGGCTGGGTTTGTCGGATTTTGGCGGAGGGAACAATGGATCTCGACGTGGTTGGTGTCCGTCGCTGGCACGAACGG
>DAIDJI010000948.1 GCA_027451455.1 Planctomycetales bacterium
GAAAGAGGGATGCTATCACATCGGGGCTGGTGATTTCTTGTGATGGGAAATACAGGCGCAGGGCAGAGGGCGAACGGGGACGGGAGGGGCGAACGGGGACGGGAGGGGCGAACGGGGACGGAGGGGCGAACGGGGACGCAGCTAGATTCGAGATTTACCGCCAGGTCCCGACGGCCTCGAGCCCTGCCCGGAACTCCCGCCAGGGAAGGAATAAGGTGTCCGGAACCGTTGTTAAAGGTTCCTGACACCTTATCCACGGCCGATCGGGACCGTCGGACAACCGTCAACAAAGCCTACGTCCCCCCTTTTCGCCTGTCCCCCTTTTCGCCCCGAGAAGTGGCGCGCTGCGGCTACTGATCCGAGACTCGCATGTGGTCGGCATTTTCCCAAAATTTGTCGCCGCCTGCCTTGGCATAACGTTGCAGGAATTCGGCGAAAGATTCGGCGGACAGATACCAATGGGGTCGAGGATCGAGTGGTAATGCGACGAGCACATTTCCGTAATCGGGCGAGTTTACGTCACATCGTATAATCAGCAAATCGGAATCTCCAAAGAATTGGCCTAACACGAGATCCCCGTCGACGAAATCCCGCTGGCGCCGTGCTCGGTAAGAGTTCGTCATCTCGACAGCCCGTTGCGGCGTCAAGATTTCCAGACCCCATTGGCCGTATTCTCGATCCTCGAAAAGCTTTGCTGTGCGAGAGATTGACCAAAATTCACGCAGATGATCTGGGAGTTCCGGCTCGCATGCGTTGAGATCGTCAGCATTTGCCCCGTCAGGGGCGAAGTCGCAGACAAAGGTCATCGGTGGCATCCCTTCCACCAAGACCGGTTGGGCGAGGCGAAGCCCATCGTTCTTCATCAGATCGATGAGATTCGCCATATCCGAGCCGCCTTGACTCATAACCCCATGAACTCCTGCCAAAAACTATTGAACAGGCTCTGGTGAGTCCCCCGTTCCACGGGCACGAGGTTCCAGAAATCGTTGCTCCCGCCATACTCTCTTGGCTGGATGGAGGGGCGAACGGGGACGCAGCTAGATTCGAGATTTACCGCCAGGTCCCGACGGCCTCGAGCCCCGCCCGGAACTCCCGCCAGAGGTCTTCCGGATCCTCGAGGCCGATCGAGAGCCGGACGAGTCCCGGGTGGATCCCCTGGCGGGCCATCGCTTCGGGGTCCTGGTTGCGGTGGCTGGTGGTCGCGGGGTGGCTGAGGGTGGTCTGGACGTCGCCCAGGCTTGGAGCGAACGGGATCGAGTGGGAGACCGCGCGGATGAACGCCTCGGCGCGGTCGCGATTCCCCAGGTCGATCGTCAGCATGTGCCCGCCCCCCGCGATCAGGATTCGGTTCGCGAGCGAGAAATCCGGGTGTGAGGGCAGGAGCGGGTAAAACACCCGATCGACGGCTGGATGGTCCTCCAGCCGGAGGGCGATCGCCATCGCCGTCCCCGAGGCGCGGGCCATCCGCAGGCCGAGCGTCGCCATCCCCCGGAGCGCCAGCCAGCTCTCGAATGGATTTCCCGTCTGGCCGAGGGTCGAGGCCGTTGCCGCCATGGATGCGATGGGCGCCCGGCCGCCGACCAGCGCACCGAGCGTCAGGTCGCTGTGGCCGCCGATCATCTTCGTGACCGAGTGCATCACCAGGTCGGCACCCTGCTCGATCGGTCGGCAGATCATCGGTGAGAACGTGTTGTCGACGATCAGCGGGACGCCCGCCCCTCGCGCGACCTCCGCCAGCCCCGGCAGGTCGGCGACCCGGAGCAGCGGGTTCGAGAGGCTCTCGACCAGGATGGCCTTCGTCGAGGGCCTCAGCCCGGCGCGGGCGGTCTCGGCGTCGGTCGGGTCGAAGATGTCGTGAGCGATCCCCCACTTCGGGAGCAGCCGCGCCACGAGGGTCGACGTCTTGCCGTACACTCCGTCGGCCAGAAGCAGATGATCGCCCTGGCCGAGCAGCGTGAGCAACGAGGCCGCAATCGCCCCCATTCCCGAGGCACAGATCAGGCCGGCCTCGGCACCCTCGAGCTTTGCCAGTTTCCCGGCGAGCTGTGCGGCGTTGGGGTGGCCGTCGCGGGCGTAGACGAAGCCTTCGGACCGGCCCTCGTAGATGGCGTCGACGTGCGAGGGGTCATCCGGGCAGTAGACGACGCTCATCTCGATCGGCGGGACGAGCGGCCGG
>DAIDJI010000949.1 GCA_027451455.1 Planctomycetales bacterium
ACGATCTTCACCGAATGCGTGATCTCCAGCGGCTGCGTGATGACGATTGTCTGGCCGGCGGGCAGGTCGATCGTGTCGTACTGGGGACTGGTCGACATCAGATCGGCGCGAAGCTGTGCCTCGGTCGTCGGCGGGGTCGGCGCCGTCTGGACGCTGATCGGCTGAGTCATCAGGGCGAGGTTGGCGTCGGTTCCGGCGAAGGGCGTCGCGTAGACCTGCGACGACCCCGGCAGGTCAACCTGGAGCAGCATCGACGTCGACGACCCGCCTGTCGGCGCGTCGTTGCCGGCTGGGGGAAAGTACAGGTCGACCACGCTGGTCGAGCCGGCTCGGAGGGTTGCGTAAATGTGGTTATGATCGAGCGTGTTGGTGGTGCTGTCCCAGAAGTTCGAAAACGGGTCGCTGAGTGTCCAGGTAACCTGGTTGAAGCTCGCCGGGTCGAATGCGACTCCTGATGGCGCCGTGACGACCAGGTGGTTGTAGCCCTGTTCGTAGGCCGCCCCGGTTCCGTCCTGACCCAGATCCTGCACGGCGAACGTGCCGAGAACCGGAGCCGGCGTCGGAGTCGGCGGCATCGGATCGGTGGCCGAGGTCAGGTTGTCGATCGCAACCGAGACGACGTCGGGTGTCGAGCTGTTCTGGTAGTCGATCGTAAGGGTCAGCGTCGAGCCGTTGGTGAGCTGGATCATCGGCCCGGTCGATCCGCTGAGCGGCAGCGAGCCGCCGGCCGGGGGCTGGTCACTCCGGACCGCCGGATTCAGGTAGAGGTCGCCCTGCGCGGCGGTCGTCGACGCGAAGAACTCGGCGAGCGCGAACCCACTGGGGTCGGGCGCGGTCGCCCAGGCAAAGCCCCCAGGCGCCGACACCGCGATCGACGAAACCGGCCCGGAGAGGTTCGAGAGCCGCAGGTGAAGATCCTGGATTCCGTCCGGTCCCTGCGAGGCCGTCGAACCGACCAGGTCCTGGCCGTCCTGCCCCAGACTCGTGACGACCGCCGTGAGCAGCCGACGCAATTCCAGGGGGCCAAACTCGGGGGTTAGCCAGACTCTCCGACGTCCTTGACGCGACTTCATGGGTGCTCTTCAGAGGTACGCGGGAACCCGTCCTGGCCTGGGTGTCCGTCGATTCCTTCCGAAGAACTTTAGCTCAAATTCCGGTCTCCCTCCGAATTTAGTCGGGTTACACCGGATCGCAAGAGAAAGCCGGCGCAACGAGATGAACGCCAATCGTTGCTATTCGTACAACCCGCCCAACCGGCGAAACGCGCAAACCAGGCTGTATGGCCTGAACGCGTTGACTGGGTAGCGAGCGTTCAACGCGACGTCGGAGTCGCGCGGAGCTTGGCGATCATGAGGGCAAGTTCGCGGGGAAGGTGACGAACGCCCGCCAGCAGAACGGCGCCGGCGAGAAGGGGAGCCGGTAGGAGGGCAAGCCAACCCGCGACCAGGTTCTCGGGGTCGTGGCCAGGGCGGGCAACCGGGACGGCGCCGAGGACCCCGAGCACGCGGCCGAGACCGGTCGCCAGCGTGTCGTCTCGGGCGCAGGTATCGATCACCCATCCCATGAGGGTAGGAGACCAGAGGTCGCCGAGGAGGTGTCCGGCCGCGATCGCCGCGCCAAAGGCAGCGCCCCGCATGTTCGGCATGGTGACGCCCGCGAGGATCGTGAAGCCGATCGGGACGACGAAGAACATCGCGGCCTCGGCCGGCAACAGGCCCACCTCGACCGCGACCGGATTCGGGCCGTAGGCCGTCGCCAGCACGCCGGCAGCCGCGGCGAACATCGCCAGGGCCGGGACGAGAAACAACCGACGCGAACGGGCCGGCGCGATCCCATCGGCGACCAGGCCGCCGGCCGTCAGCCCGGCGATCGCCGCGGAGAGCAGGATCAATCCGGCGACCTGCTCGGCGCGGGAGGCTGTCAGTCCGCGGGCCATGAGCCAGGGGGGTGACCAGTACGCCAGTCCCGCGATTGCGAACGACGCCGCTGTCATCCCAAAAATCGCATAGTTAAATGACGAGTTGACCATCAGGTCAACGTAATCGCTCGGGCTCGGGCCCAGGCGATTGTGGAGGATCACTCGGGACGCCGGGGCTGGCTCACCCGTCCCGCGGATCGGCTCGGGGATGAGCAGGGCGAACAGCGCCAGCGGAATCCCAGGCGCTCCCA
>DAIDJI010000950.1 GCA_027451455.1 Planctomycetales bacterium
GATCCGGTAGGAGATGTCGCGGTGGCTGTTCGCGAAGTAATACTCGCAATAGTTGATGATCGGACAGTCGAGGACGTCGCGAAGAAAGAGTGTCGGAGCGCCCCGGCCGCCGTGCGCGACGACCAGGTCGGGGCGGATTTCCGGCTTCGATTTCAGGACATCGAACACCGACCGGCACTGTTCGAGGAACTGGCCGTAAATCTGTGGCCAGGGGATGCCCTCGCCGGTCCGGTGCTCGGCGGTCATCGGCATCTGGTGCAGCTCGACCGCCCGGATCATCTCCTCGGTCGGCGTCGGGCAGCTCGACAGACTTTGCACCAGGAACTGGCACCTCCAGCCGTGCCTCGTCGCCAGCTCCTGGCCGAGCCGGCCGAACTGCGCGGGGAAGGCGTCGTGGATGAACAGGATGTTCACACGCGCCTCCCGGAGAGGACCAGGTCGTTGAACCGCTCGGCCAGTCGGGGGAGGCAGACGTTCCGGCTGAATCGCTCGCGGATCATCACCGCCGCCGCCTCGCCGATCGGTCGGTACTCCGACGTATCGTTCAGGATGGCCAGCGCTCGATCGACCATCGCCGAGGTATCCGACGGGTCCATCAGCAGCCCGGTCCGGCCGTGCTCGATGACCTCGCGGTGAGGCGCCTGGTCGGAGGCCATCACGACGCAGCCGGCCGACATCGCCTCCAGCGTCGACCGGCCGACCGGATAGGCCCGTGAGAGCGCCAGGTGCAGGTCGCTCGCGGCGAGGGCCTCGGCGACCACGGCGGGGGGCGTCGCGCCCAGGATCCAGAGCCGATCGGGATCGACGGCCGGACGCCGGCCGAGCAGGTGGGCGACGTAATCCTTGTTGTGGAAGGCAATATCGAGCCCTCGCCGGACGATCCGCTCGCCGATCACCACGGCGATCGTCTCGCGCCGGGCGCGCAGGACCGAATCGGCGACGTCGAGGAAGCGGTCAAAACCGCGGAGCCGGTCGACCGATCGAGCCACGAACGTGATCACCCGGGTTGACTCGGGGATCGGCCGGCCGGCGATGGATCGACGTCCCCGGCCCGAGACGTGCCAGGCCGACCGGGCGAAGCGCTGGGTGTCGATGCCGTCGTGAAGCACCGCCATTTCGTCGCGATACTCGGCCGGATACAGCGAGCGCTGCCACTCGGTGGGCGTCCAGGCCATCGCCGCCTGTTCCAGGTCGAGCAGCTCGATGGCCGCGCTCGAACGCCGCCAGTGGTAGTACGCCGAGGGTGTCTCGGGCCCGGCCTCGTCGGCGAGGTCGTGCGATCGGCCGTGGTAGAAGTAATCGAAGAACTGAGCGATCGGAGCCGCGCGGTCGTACACCGGCGCGAAGAGCGATGAGCCCAGCCCGGCGGATCGGCCGACGATCAGGTCGATCGGCCGCGGTCGGTGCTTCTCGAGGACCTCCCAGCACCCATAGGCGTAGCAGAGGCCACGCTCCAGGGCCCGCGACCAGCTTACGGCCGTCTCGCGTGCCACGCCGCCGACGCCGAAGACCTGGACGTCGAGCCCGCGCCCGACCGACGGCGGCCAGTTTTCGCGCGGTTCGAGGTTATGACAGTAGAACTGCGACCGATACCCCCGGCGCCGGGTTAGCCAGTCGGCGACGGCCCCCAGCCGACCGGGAAAGGTAGGCTCGATCCAGAGGACGTTGAGCGGATCCTGGGCCATCGTGGGCTCGGTCGGGGATCGAATCGAGCGATTGTCGGGAGGCGGACCGGTTGGTATTCCGGATTCCCCATTCCCGACCACCGGAGAGCCGGTTTGAGGCTTTCCGGTGGTCCCCATGACGGCGGCAAGAAGGTCGGTCAGGCTTTCCCGCCTGACCCGCTCGAAATGGTCAGGCGGGAAAGCCTGACCGACTTGAGCTTCTTCTTTGCCAGCGCGATATCAGTCCATCGGGAATCTGGAATCCGCGATCCGGAGCCCTGGGGCACCGCTTGCCTTACCAGGCGAAGTGGGCAAACGCCTTGTTGGCGTCGGCCATGCGGTGGACGTTCTCGCGCCGGGTGACCGCGGCCCCTTCGCGGTTGTACGCGGCGATCAGCTCGTCGGCCAGCTTGATGGCCATCGGGCGCCCCTTCTTCTCGCGGGCGGCCATCAGGATCCAGCGGATCGACAGCGTCTGCTGACGGACCTTGTTGACCTGCATGGG
>DAIDJI010000951.1 GCA_027451455.1 Planctomycetales bacterium
GAATCCCCTGCAAATATCTCTACGACGAACGCGGATCGGCTCTCTTCGACCAGATCTGCGAGCTGGACGAATACTACCTCACCCGTGCCGAGCTGGCGATCCTCGAGCGCCACGTCGATGAGATGGCCGAGGCCATCGGGCCGGAGTCGGAGGTCGTGGAGCTCGGCAGTGGGAGCGGGCTCAAGACGCGGCTTCTGCTGGGTCAGCTTGTCGAGCCTCGCGCCTATTACCCGGTGGAGATTTCGGTCGAGCCCCTGCTCCGCTCGGCCGCGGAGCTCTCCGAGCAATTCCCCGACCTGACGATCCTGCCGGTCTGCGACGACTTCACCGCCGACTTCGAGTTGCCGCCCGCCGAGGGTCCCGGGCGCCGGGTCTTCTACTTCCCGGGCTCAACGATCGGCAACTTCCGCCCGAATGCGGCCCTCAGACTCCTCCGATCGATCGCCCGGCTTGCCGGCCCCGGGGGTGGACTGCTCATCGGCTTCGACATCGACAAGGACCCGGCCATCGTCGAGCCGGCCTACAACGATCGCCTCGGCGTCAGTGCCGCGTTCAATTTGAACCTGCTTGCCCGAATCAATCGCGAGCTTGATGGCGATTTCGATCTCGACGCCTTCGAACATCGCGCAGAGTATCGTCGCGACGAGGAGCGGGTCGAGCTCTCGCTCGTGAGCCGGCGCGAGCATCGGGTGCGGGTCGCCGGCCGCGTCTTCGCCTTCGACGACGGCGAGCCGATTCATACCGAGGATTCGTACAAGTACACACTGGAGCATTTCGGTCGACTGACCGGCCGCGCGGGCTTCACGGTCGAGCGGCAATGGTTCGACTCCGACCGGCTCTTCTGCGTGCAGTTTCTTGGGGTGGCCTGATCAGTTCCTGAGCCCGCGAGGGACAAGGAACCGCTCGGCGAGGTCGAAGATTCCTTGAACCGCCAGCGCCAGGGCGGCGGCGGGAATGGCGCCCTCGAAGAGGATCATGGCAACGTCGTCGCGACGAATGCCGGTGAGGATCGGCTGACCGAACCCGCCGGCGCCGATCAGGGCGCCGATGGTCGCGGTGCCGACGTTGATCACGGCGGCCGTCTTGATCCCGGCGAGGATCGAGCGTGAGGCCATCGGCAGCTCGATCTGGACGAGCCGCGTCCAGGGTGGCAGGCCGATGGCCTCGGCCGATTCGCGGAGCGTCGGCGGAATCCCGACGAGACCGGTCGCCGTGTTCCGAATGATCGGCAGGAGGCTGTAAAGAAAAAGCGCCACCATCGCCGGACCGGCTCCGATGCCAAGCCAGGGGATCATGAAGACGAGCAGGGCCAGAGACGGAATGGTCTGGATGATCCCGGCTGTCGCGAGGATGCCCGAGCCAACCCTTGGCCTCCGCGCTGCGACGATCCCCAGCGGAATCGCCGCCAGAATCGCCGCGCCGAGGGAGATCCCGACGAGGGTCAGGTGCTCGCCCAGCCGCCGCCCGAGCCGATGCGCCCGTCCCTCGACGACCACATTCGACTCGATCCCGAATTCCCGCCCGAGGAATTCGGCCGCGACACGGTCCTCACTGATTCGGTCGAGCTTCGCCCTCGCGTTCATCGCGGCCATGGCTGGAGCCTCGATCCGACCGGCCAGCCGATCGATCGCCCTCATCGCGGCCGGCGATCGTTTCGGCAGATCGGAACGATAGAGCCAGACGCATTCATACGAGGGGAAGAACTTCCGGTCGTCGACCAGCACACGAAGCTGGTAGGCCCGGATCTCGGCATCGGTCGAGTAGAGGTCGGTGGCCTCGATCTCGCCCGACTGGATGGCACGATACGCGAGGTCGTGGTCGAGCCCTCGGACATCGCGCTGGGGAAGGGCGTACCGATCGCGGAGGCCCGGCCATCCGTCGGCTCGTTCCATGAACTCGTTGCTGAATCCGATGCGGATTTTGGGATGGTTCTTCAGGTCGCTGAGAGTCCGGATGCCGAGCCGATCGGCGACCTGCGCTTGCATGCCGATGGCGTAGGTGTTGTTGAATCCCAGGGAACGGCTCATGCCGATCCCGCGATCGGCGAGCGCCTTTCGCAACCCGGCCTCGTCGGCGATCGCCAGGCCCGAGAGGATCTCGCCTCGAATGGTTCCTGTGTACTCGGGGTAGAGGTCCAGCTCGTTCGACTGGAGCGCGTGGAAGAGGAC
>DAIDJI010000952.1 GCA_027451455.1 Planctomycetales bacterium
GACCTTTCCATCTCCTCCAGCTTGAAACGTCCATCCGAGGTTTTACCTCCTCCGAGCCGGTCCGGGATACGGGCCTGGTGGAGATGGACGGATGGACCTGTCGTTCAGGGCTCGCTACAATCTTCCTGACGACGAGTTTCGGTGGTCCCGGCGCGTTGCTGGCTGAACTCAAGGCCGGTCGTCCCGGGGCGGAGTCGAGGGAGTGCTCCATCATGTCGAAGCTACGGCTCTTGAAGACGGGACACGGCGACCTGACGCTCGCCGAGTGGGACAAGGACCGGCCGGAAACCGTCGTTGCGGCGGAATCGGCCTTTGCGGAGAACTTCACCGCGGGCCGGCTCGCCTTTCGCCTCGATGGACCCGGCCGCACCACCCCCATCCGACAGTTCGACCGGACCGCGGGTGAGATCCTGATCGTCCCGGCCATCCAGGGTGGGAGTCGGGATTCGGCGGATGGCCTCACCACGGACGATTAAAAACCAGGTCCTCGAACATATCACGAGCCGCCGTTGACCGGATCCCGGCGCGGCGGGGGCCGGGGATGTCGGCGGTCCGCCGGCGATGGTCATGATCCGGACGGGATATCTGCGGTGGGAGATCGAGGTCCGGGACGAGCGGAGCCCCGACGACCTTCAGGCGCGCCAGGTGATCTTTCTGGCCAGGCCGAGCTACCGGATTGTTCGGGTCAAAAGCACCGGCCACGTGGAGGCGGCGGAGGAGTTTGTCCGCGGCGAGGCGACCTATGACGCCGTCCTGCGGACTCTCCACCGCGAAGGCGGCGAGACCGAGGTGCGCATCCCGGACGTTGGACCGCTCCAGTTCCGCTACTCCGAGAGCGACCGAGCCCGGATGCCCCGGTTCTGGATGGAGAAAGTGCAACGCGAGGCGAACGCGTTTGCGCACGAGGTCGTGCGGACGGCCTCGTCGTTTCCGCAACTTGTCATTGCGAGTGCGGCTCTCCGGGCCGGGTACGCGCGGATGGTCGCTGCCGAGGTCTTCCGGGTGATCGAGGGGAAGAGTGCCCCGCAGCCGACCCGCGAGGACGAGCCGATGCGGCTCGATGTCTCGACCTATCAGCAGGGTGTCCCCGAGCTGATCGCCGCCGAGCTGGTGCGCGACGTCGTCGAGCCCAAGGAATTCCACGAGTTTTGCCAGTTCGATTGCCTCACCGTCAAGAATGGCGACAAGTATTACCGGATTCCCCGGCGGCCTCACGGGCTGATCGAGGTCTGGGACGCGAAGACACGCCGCCCCCTGGCGCGGCTCTGCGTGGTCTTCCAGGACCCGGGGATGCCGCCGTCGGACGAGGTGGTGATGAAGTACCTTCTCGCCAAGCACCAGCCGGAGATGCTCTGGCAGGTGGGCGTGAAGTTTAGCCCACCCACCGGCCGGTTCGAGGTAACGCCGCCCCGACGTTGGAGCGTGGATTTCTAATGACGATCAGGGCGTGGCCCCGGGCTTCTTCGCCGGCTCGGCGGCGGGCTTCTTCGCCGGCTCGGCGACGGCGGGCTTCGCCGAGGGCTTCGGCTGCTTGTCGGCGGCTCCGGCCGGTTCGTTGAGCAGGACCTGGACGGCGGAGTCGAGCGTGGAAACCGCGTTGGGTCCGCCGCCGGTGAGCTGGAGGCGGACCTTGCCGTTCCGGTCGATCAGGATCGAGGTCGGGAAGCCCTCCAGGTTCGGAATCCGGGCCTGGAGTTCCTCGGTCAGCATCGCGATCCTGTAGGGAATGCCCGACTTCTTGACAAACTCCTTGACCGCCGGGGCGGCCTTCTCCGGGTCTTGCTCGCTTTGCTCGTAGTCAAAGCCGATGACGTCGAAGCCCCGATCGGCGTACTTCTGGCGGAGCTGGATCAGGCCCGGGATCGTCTCCACGCAGGGCTTGCACCAGGTTCCCCAGAGGTCGACCAGGAGGACCTTTCCCCGAAACTGGTCGAGGGAGAGCGGTTTGTCGTCGAGGTCCCGGGTGTTGAAGGCAAAATCGTATTTCGGGGCGTTCTGGAAGAGCTTGGCGACGGTCTCTCGGGCGCGGGCAAGGGCCTCGGCCCGGACACCGGCGACCATCGACTGGTAGGCCGGATATTCGCGAAGCTTTGCCAGTTTCGGCTCGCGTTCGATCGCGTCGAA
This sequence comes from Planctomycetales bacterium, assembly GCA_027451455.1. Classification (GTDB taxonomy): domain Bacteria; phylum Planctomycetota; class Planctomycetia; order Isosphaerales; family Isosphaeraceae; genus JAKAUH01. The sequence goes on from DAIDJI010000952.1 coordinate 2,125, forward strand.
CGGCTCGAAGCCGACCTCATTCGATTCCTTGAT
>DAIDJI010000953.1 GCA_027451455.1 Planctomycetales bacterium
ATCCATAGTAGTCGCCGCCCACGTGCCGGGCCGGCTCGTAGTACGTCCAGAATTCGTAACCGGCGACCGAGGCCGGCCGCTCGGTCAACAGGGCCGACATCACCTGCCGGGCAAACTGCAATTCCTGCTCCATCTCGCGCTGGCGGACGAGGGCCCGGTGAAGCCGGGCGTTCTGCACGGCGACGCTGATCTGGCTGGCGACTGCGACGAGCAGGTCGAGGTCTTCCTCGTCGAACCGTCCCCGGCCGTCTCGGGTGTCGATCTGGATCAGGCCGACCGGTCTGCGATCCTGGTCGAGAAGTGGGACGCAGAGCAGGGACCGAATCTGGCTCTCGGAGACACTCGGACTCTCGGCGAATTCCGCGGCGACATCCTTCGAAAGGATCGCGTGCCCCTCGTCGAGCACCCGGTGGAGCAGTGTCTTGCTAATCGAGAGGTCGCCGGTCGGTCCCGATCGCGACCGGACCGACTCGGGGACGAGTGTTCCGCTGACCGGATCCTTCAGCAGGACAAACCCGCGCTCCGCCCGCGGAAATAGCTCAAAAAGCGAACGAAACATCCGTTCGAGCACTTCCGAGAGCACCAGCGCCCCGCTCAGCTCCTGAATCATCAGGAGGAGGGCCCGGAGCTTCACCTCCGGACGGACCGCCGGCAGGTTCTTCGCGCTGCTCCCCGGGTTGCGCAGGTCAATCGCCGCGTAGACGGTCGATTGCTGATCATCGCCCTCCTGGATCTGCACCAGCCGGCTGCTGAAGGTCAGCATGAGCTCGCCGATCTGCACGGTCTGGCCGTCGCGGAGCATCACCGGCTGGCTGATCTTCTGCCCTTCGACAAAGGTCCCGCGGGTGCTCCCCATGTCGCGGAGCAGGAAGCCCTCGCTCTTGCGGACAACGGCCGCGTGCCGGCGCGAGACCGATTTCGGCTGGAGAACCACGTCGCACTCGGGATTCCGGCCGATGATCGTCACGTCGCGATCGAGCGTGAAGATCTGGCCGGCGAACGGCCCGCTCCGGATTTGAAGCGTCGGCACAATGCTCTGCGGAGTAGCCATGAGGTCGCCCGCTCTTGACGTGCCCACGATCGATCCGAGACTTGAAGTCCGCCCAATTTCTGGAATTCTATCAGAAAAAATGCGGCGGCGCTTCCGGGAATCCGCCAAAGATCGACATCGGTTTCAGACGACCGGCGCCGCGAAATGATGGATAAGGATGCCCGCCGCCACGGCGACGTTCAACGATCCCGCGCCCGGGCGCATGGGAATCGTGACCGACGCCCGGCAGAGCGGGAGCCAGTCGGGATCGACCCCCTCGTGCTCGTCGCCCAGAACCAGGCCGAGCCGATCGGGCCGCCCGGCCCGGGCGAACGGCACCGCCGACGGGTCGGCGACCGCCGCGAATAATTCGAAGCCCGACGCCTCGACCAGCCGGCTCGCGACCTCCCTCGGATGATCCTCGACGATCACCGGCATCCGTAACGCCGAGCCCATCGAGACCCGCAGAACCCGACGAGAGAGCGGGTCGGGACATCCCGGTCCGGTCAAAATCGCACCGGCGCCGAAGACATCGGCGATTCTCGCGATCGCGCCGAGGTTCTCCGGGTTGCTGATCTTCGGGCAAACCACCGCAAGGAACGGCCGCGACCGGTCGCCCGCCAGCTCCTCGATCGACGGCCAGTCTCGGCGCTCGCCGCTGGCGAGGATTCCCCGGTGGAACGGGAACCCGACGACCCGGTCGACCAGAGGGTCGGGGAGAACGTAAACCGGCACGTCGTCGGGAATCGGCCGCGCGAGCTTCCCCTCGTACCGCTCGGCAAGCAGAACCGAAACGACCGGGAACCGGCTCTCGATCAGGCGGTCGACCAGCCGTTCCCCCTCGACCACGAACCGGTTGAGGTGCCGGGTCCGGTTCGTGGCCTTGAGGTCGCGAAAGACAGCGATCCGAGGGTCGTCCAGATGATCGATCGGGATGCGGAGCATGGTTCGATCGCGAGGCGAAACCCTCGGACTCAGGTAGTGGTCGGGAAAAACGACCTGTACCGCGCCTTGGCGTCGCGGATGCCGGCGTGCAGGACGTGCAGGTCGGCGGCGAGGACAAAAAGCTGACAGCCCCACTCGCGCATCCGATCGGCGTACGCGGGTCCTCGCGAAAAGACA
>DAIDJI010000954.1 GCA_027451455.1 Planctomycetales bacterium
TTGGCCGCCCGCCAGCGGCGCTCCCCCGCGATCAGCTCGTAGCGGCCCTGCTCCACCTCCCTCACCAGCACCGGCTGCAGGACACCCACCTCGCGTATGGACGCGGTGAGCGAAGCGAGGGTCTCCTCGTCGAAGGCGGGCGGCGGAAAGACAAGGGGCCCGGGGGCTGTTCCGCCGCAGGCGATCGCGCCGCGGTCAAACTCCTCGAACGCCTCACGGACTTCTGGGAAGGCGACGGCCATCTCACGGAGCATTCCGGGCGACTGAGAGCCCTGCCCCGGGAACAGGAACGCGACACGCGCCCCGGCCCAGGTTGGCCTCGCCGAGAAGTAGACTCCGCGCGGGTCGTCGAGCGACTCGCGACCGGCGGCGATCGCCTCGCGAGCCACACGCAATTTTTCGATCAGGTCTTCGTGCGTTTCCGCCACGATCGCGAGGACGGCCCGATCCCCCGATCGTTTCCGTCTCGCCTGGTTCACGGCGTGCGCCAGGTCGCGGAGTGGAGGCCGGGCTCCGGCCCGAAGCGGCGCCGATAGTCGGTCGATTGCGTCGGCCAACCCCGCGGGCTTCTCAGCTTCGAACACGAGCAGTTCCGAGGGCCAGTCGGCGAGTCCCGAGGCCGGGGGCGGGGTCGTGTTGCCGCGGTACTCTTCGAGGACGGCATGGAAATTGGTCCCGCCGAAGCCAAAGGCACTCACGCCGGCTCGCCTCGGTGTTTCGGCGTCGGGATGAAGCCAGGGCTCGGCCGTCGTGCCGAGACGGAACGGGCCATCGCGCAGGTTGAGCTTCGGGTTCGGAGTTTCGATCCCGATCGTCGGCGGCTTGACCTTCCGATAAAGCGACATCGACGCATTGATCAGACCCGCGAGACCGGCGGCGCACTTGGTATGGCCGATCATCGATTTCACGGAGCCGACCACCGCGTTCCCTGCAGGAGTGCCAGACTCCTGGAAGACCCGGCTGAGCGCCTCGAACTCGACGACATCTCCGAGCGCTGTGCCGGTCCCGTGCGCCTCGACGTAGCCGACCGTGGATGGCGAGAGGCCCGCCTTCTCGTAGGCCCGCTCAATGGCCCGCATCTGCCCCTCGACCACGGGGGCGGTCAGGCCGCGGGCTCGACCGTCGCTGGAGGCTCCCACGCCCTTGATGACCGCGTAGATCCGGTCGCCATCGCGCTCGGCATCGGCCAGGCGTTTCAGCACCAGGGCTGCCACGCCCTCGCTGATAACGATTCCGTCGGCCCCGACGTCGAATGGGCGGCATCTCCCCTTCGGAGAGAACGCCTGCGTTTTGCTGAAAGCGAGATACGTGAATGGATTCTGGACCGTGTCCACGCCGCCGAGGACCACAAGATCGGCCGCGCCGGTCTCCAGTTCGCGGACCGCCAGCGAGGCTGCGGCCAGCGACGACCCGCAAGCGGCATCCACCGTGTAGTTGGCCCCGCCCAGATTCAGCCGGTTGGCGATCCGTCCGGCCGTGACATTGAGGAGGAAGCCGGGGAACGAGTCCTCGGTCCACTCGGGGACCTGGCCCTTGCACGCCTCAATGGCCGCGCGACCACCGCCTGGAATGACCGTGTCGAGCATCGGCAGATACGAGCGGAAGGCGTATCCCATGGCCAGTTGGGCCGCACCGCCTCCCATTCCGAGGACGACCGCTGTGCGATCGCGGGCGAAGGGCCGATCGGCGTATCCGGCGTCGTCGAGCGCGTTCCGCACGACCTCGAGCGCCAGCAGTTGGGCCGGCTCGATCGAGGGCAGCGTGGAAGGCGGCATTCCGTACCGGAGCGGGTCGAACGGGACGTCGGGCACGAATCCGCCCCACTTCGAGATGATCCGGTCAGGCGCTTTCGGGTCGGGGTCGTAGTAGAGCCGCCAGTCCCACCGGTCGGGCGGAACCTCGGTGATCGCGTCGACCCCTCGAAGCGTGTTCGACCAGAACCTCGACAAGTCGCCCGCGCCCGGGAAAACCGACGCCATTCCGACGATGGCGATATCGGAAGGTTTAGAAATTTTTGCCTCTTCATCTTCCAGGACGTCGATGCCGTGGATCTTGCGATGGACGAGCGCGGAGGCATCTGCGGTGATCTCTCGGTGAAGCTGCCCCATCGTGGTCGTCGTGTTGCGGAGGGTGGCGGCCTGGCCG
>DAIDJI010000955.1 GCA_027451455.1 Planctomycetales bacterium
ACTGGAGCAGCCCTCGTGTGATGCTCGACGTTCTCGGGGGTAGGTGGTCAAGGAGGTAACGGGTCCAGTGCGCCCCCTGTTCGTGCTCCAGGGCGGCGAGGCGTTCCCGGATGGGTGTCGTCATCTCCATGGGAGTCGCCTTCTCGCCGATCCCCTGAACTTCAGCAGTTGCTCGACCATCTGGCATCCACCATCGGCGACCCTCGGACGAACTCAGGGTATCTCGGGAGCCGCCTCGATCGCTGAAGGTCATGCTGCTTGTTAGAGTATCAGGGTACTGGCCGATCCGCCCAGGTCGGCATCGTGAAGCGCCTGAACCTCAGGCTGCAAGACCGATCGGAGCCATGATGAAAGCGCCCAGGGACCTCGGGATGATCCTGCTCGCCGCCTGGCTGATCCTGTTCGGGCTGTTGTCGGCCCCGTTCCTCAGGATCAGCTTCGCCCACAGCGGCGACTTGCTGGCCTTGCTGGCAATCGCTGCGGGCGTCCTCCTCTTCATGAAGCGGTAAGGCCGTCGCATCGAGATAGGAAACGCCGAACGATCCGAACGAGCGGGAACTCGGCTCGGAAGTTGGCAGAGCCGCCGAGCGATGCCCAGATCCTTCAAGTGGACTGGCAGGGCTCACCGCCGCCGCTGCCTCCGGAGGTATCGCAGGATACAACGGAATGACGAGCACCTCGAGCACGACCGCCGTCGGGACAACTTGACGGCAAGTTGACTCATCAGCGGTCAGTGATCGACTCACTTCGTCCAGATCGCCGAGCACCCAGGACAATCCCGTGAGCCTCCCGCTGTTCCTCCAGGGCCTTGGCTCGATCGGCGTCTTCGCCTCTCGGGCGTTCCTGCCCGCCTTCGTCACCGCTTTGCTGCTGCGGTTCGGTCCCCAACTCCCCTGGCTGGCCCAGAGCGGCCTGATCCCGCACATCCGGGACGTGCCAACGTGGTCGACGAGATCTTGAATCAGGTCGGTCGGTGCCTGCGGCAGGTCCACGGTATGACGAGCGACCGCTACGGCTCTGTCGGTGATCATCGCCCGATGGAACCCCAGCCCGACTGGCCCTCAGCCTTCCGCATCATGTGGCACAAGCTGCTCGACGACATCGATGGCTGCCGCAGCGACAAGCCCGAAGCGACCTATCAGATGCGGCGGCTCCTGGACCGGCACGACCAAGTCTTCTCAGACGCCTGGGCATCGATGTCGAGTACGAGCATATTTACACATGTGCCATGGCTACGGCCCGCTTCCTGGCCCTCCAGAAGCCCGGCGGCACCGCCTATGTCATCGGCGAGGGTGGCCTGCTGACCGCCTTGCACGAGAATGGCTATGCCATTGTGGACAAGGATCCCGATTACGTGGTGGTCGGCGAGGGCCGCACGATCAGCTACGAGATGGTTGAGGCGGCGCTCCGGATGATCCTGGGCGGGGCCAAGTTGGTGGCGACCAACCTCGACCCCAACTGCCCCACCGAGGCGGGACTGCGGCCCGGCTGCGGAGCGACGGTGGCCATGCTGGAAGCGGCGAGCGGGACGAAGGCGTTCAGCGTGGGCAAGCCCAGCCCGGTGATGCTGCGAGGTGCCCGCAAGGAACTGGGGCTGACCACCGACCAAACGGTGGTCATCGGAGATACGATGGAGACGGATATCCTGGGGGGTGTCCAGTTGGGCTTCAAAACGATCCTGGTTCTCAGCGGGGGCACGAGCCGGGGGGACCTCGATCGCTACGCCTACCGGCCCGATCGGATCGTGGACTCGATCGCCGAACTCGATCACGAGGCGTTGATCCGGGAGTTCACCGGGGAGAGCATTCCGTCCCGACACAAAGGTGGCGGGCGGCCTCGCAGGGAGTCTGCCCTGGCGGTCCCTGCGGGAATATAGTCTTTGTCCGGCCGGGGGTATCTCAACACTCGTCCGCTGACCCCCGGCCACCCTTCTTCAATGCATCGAAAGCCCGCTCCTGGAACTGCGCGCCGCTGACCTTGGCCCCCCAGGTCGTCGGGATCTTCACGGCCTGCTTGACCTCGTCGTACGAGAGACCCGCCTCGATCAGCTTCATCATCGTGGGCAGGAACACGTCGTCGAAGAACGCGCCCATCTTGTCGCCGACCTGATGATCGAACGACTCGGCCGTGATGGTCGTCTTTTTC
>DAIDJI010000956.1 GCA_027451455.1 Planctomycetales bacterium
CCTCAACCTCGCCCGAGCTGGGCGGGCTGTTCTTCGACGGTCAGGGGCACGAGATGGCTCAGGCCTATGGATTATTTATGTGGGCTGGCCTTGTTATGTACGCGGCGGTGGCCTGGCGGGTCTGGGCCCGTCGGAACGAGCCGGCACCACCGGACAGCGATACGCCGATGAAACCCGTCTACCGGCCTCACGCAACCACCGTTCGCGCTGGTGTCAATCTCGCGACGGAGACAACCTGACCCGGGGCAAAACCCAGGGATCGCGGCCCTCGACTGTCGCCCCGGGCCGCCTTTTCTCGATCGATCGATAGTCGGGGTGCGGGGCCGCCGCGGACGGGATGTCCGGCCGGGCCCGACCTCCCCTCTTCCGGCCGAATCCGAACGGCCGATCTCTCATCTCCCAATCCGGACGAAGGCCAAGGAGGGCCGCATGAAGACCACAAAGGAATCGACCCGGGGACTTCGCCGACATCGCCTCGCCCCCGAGCAGCTTGAGGATCGAATGGTCCTCAGCGCCGGCCAGGGAAGCACGTTCGCGATCATGCCCGACTCGATCACGACCCCGGGCAAGGCCCAGGCGACCTCATTCACGATCTCCCCGTCCCTCTTCACCCCCGGCGCCCACGGTAAAATTACCCTTGGGGTCGACGTGACGGCCGTCACGCCCCCCAACTCGGCCACGTCGAATCTGCCGTCGGTCGCCAACGCCGTCAAGCCGCTGATCGTCTCGATCACAGGGCCGAACGGCCAGCGGATCGCCGCCGAGCACAGCCACTACGATGCCCAGATCGCCAAGGCCAATCACCTGGGCAACACGCCAACCTCCGCCGCGCTTTTCACCGTCCGGGTCCCGAAGACCGGCCAGGCGCCGCAAAGCTACACGGTCCAGGTGAAGGGACTGCAACACTCGACCGGCAAGTATCTCCTGGGCTTCTATCTCCCAGGCGACGCGGCCGGAACGGGCACCGTCACCAAGACCGATGTCACCACGATCAAGACCCTTCAGGGGGTGATGTCCACAAGCTCGAATTACAACTTCGACGCCGATGCCAACCGCAACGGCGTCATCAATCGCCAGGACCTCCGGATCGCCCAGATGAACCTCGGGGCCTCGACCACGGTCAGCCCGGTCCTCTCGGTGAACCTCGATCCGGCGTCCGACCCGGCCATGAACCGGACGACGTCCTATAGCTCCGTCCATTTCGCCGGGAAGACAACCCCCGGAGCCACCGTCACCTTCGCCGACCAGGCAAACCACAACGCCACGACAACCACAACCGCCGATTCGACCGGCGCCTACTCGATCATGGTCCCGCTGGTGCAGGGCTCGAACACCTTCACGGTGACGACCCACGACGGCTTTGGCCAGTCGATCAGCGGACCGATCTCTCCAGTGGTCTACTCGCCGCCGGCACCGACCGGGACGCCCAACACCAACGCCGCGACCCCGACCAGCACGACTACCGGCGCCTGATCGCCGATCCATCGGAGCCGCCCGGACCCTCCCCGGTCCCGGCGGCTCGTTGGACCGATTCACGGACGACCGGATCCTCGTCGCCGCGATGCCGGGCAAGCGCATCCCGGGCCTCATCGCCCGGCATCCGACCGAGCGCCCAGGCCGCCGCGGCCCGAACCGTGGAATCCTCCTCCCGATCATCGAGCCGCCGCGCAAGAGCCGCGACGGCCTCGACACTTTCTCTCCCACCCAGGACCAGCGCGGCATTCCTCAACAATCCGGCTCGACGTGCCCGAGTCGCCGCCGACCCCTTCAGCCGCGCACCCCAGGTCTCGGTATCCTCATCAAGCCAGGCGACAAGATCGGGATCGACCCACTCCCGCTTCGGCTCCAGTTCGGACATCCGGCCCGCCGGGGCCTTGCGATTCCAGGGGCAGACGTCCTGGCAAACGTCGCAGCCGAAAACCCAGCCGTCGAGCCGCCCCGCCTCGAAATCCGGGATCGGACCGCGGTGCTCGATCGTCCAGTAGCTGATGCAACGCCTCGCGTCGAGACGATGCGGGCCATCGGCCGGAGCCCGAGCTCGCGCGCGCGCTCCGCCTCGACCAGCACGAGGGCACTCGCGCCGTCGTTGATCCCGGAGCTGTTGCCGGCCGTCACGCTGCCGCCATCCCGGAACGCCG
>DAIDJI010000957.1 GCA_027451455.1 Planctomycetales bacterium
TGCTCATTGGCCTTCCTCCGTCGCGGGCTTGGCGGTCTCGGACCCCTCAGAGATCCCCATCTGCCGGGCCATCTCCTGCGCCTTCTCGGTGCTCTGGAGCACCTGCGCCAGGAGCGACTCCAGCTTGTCGTTGCCTTCCATCTTGCTGAGAAGCTGGGTCAGCTCCAGCCGCATCTCCAGCAGCTTTTTCAGCGCCGGAACCTGCTCGGCGACCCGGGCGGGGTCGAAGTCGTCCATCGACTTGAAATTCAACTCGACGGCCAGCTTCGTATCCTCGTCGGTCAGGCGGTTCTGTACTTTCATTGCCACCCGGGGCGTCGCGCGGGACATCACCTCGTTGAAATTGTCGCGGTCGATCATGACCGCCTTGCGTTCCTTGAGCGGACGCAGTGGAGTGGAAGGCTGCCCGGAGAGGTCGGCCAGGACGCCGACCACAAACGGAAGCTCTTTTTTCTCCATCGCGCCGTTGGTCTCGACGTCGTAGGTGATCTGGACCCGCGGCCGTCGGACACGATCCAGCTTGTGTGCAAGGCTTGACATGTCATATCCTCTCGAAATTCGGCCCCAGCCCGATCGTCCCCATAACGGAAGTCGACCGAACCCCGGGCCACGACGGCCCACATTTTACACCACGTAATCGCCTTCCACGGACCGCCAGTGTATCGGCGGCGTGTCATCCACCCTGCATCGGGCAGAATAAGGCGACACCAGATCCCACCGCAAGGACCTACTCGAAAAGTCGATCGATTTGGATGGATATGTCCGGAATGTTTTCAGGCGCCCCGGAACGATCCCAGATACCTCCGGAGAGGGACCATGCCGGAAGGCGGGCCCACGACTCCGTCTGGCGAGTCCGTTTGTGATCGCTACGATCGGCTCAATCGCCGGTCGAACGAGCAGCCCGACTTGCGGGTTCATCCTCTCGACCGGCCCCTCCACTTCCTGGCCGATCGCCTTGATTACGACCGTCTCCCTGTGGCGTGACCGGGGTATTCCGAGAGAAAATTTCCTCGGTCTTGTTCATTCCTCGGGCGACTTGATGCCCAGTTCGCGGTTCATACCGGAGAGGACCTCGGCATCGCGGATCAGCTCGCGCATCAGTTCGGGGAATCGCAGGCCGCCCAGCTCGACGACCCGGTTGATCAGGTACGGGATAGGGCTATGCGGTTCGATCTGCTGGAGGATGGCGGCGGCCTCTGCGAGTTGCTGGTAGACCTGGGCTCGTGAGGCAACCTGCTGGGCGACAAATGATCCCTGGTTTGTCGGCCGTCCGGCCGTTTTTTCTCCCTCGACGGCTGGGGCGTCGTTGTCGACCGGTTCGCCCGCCTGGGCTGGACCGGGTCCCTTGCGCTGGAGGATCTGCTGGGCGAGTGTCCGACATTCTCCGACCGCCTGGCGAAGCCCGGAGAGCGACGGGGCATAGGACCCCATCAGGCCGTTCAGCTCGCGCGCCAGGGTGTCGAGCTCCTGCCAGGCCTCGGTGAGGTCGTCGAATGCGGTCTGGCAATCCTCGCGAGAGGTTGCCAGGATGGCTTTTTCGAAGTCAGCGGTGGAAAGGTTTCCCCGACCGCTCTGAGCCTCTTTCCACTGGAGCCAACTGTAACGGGCTCCGTCGGCCTGTACCATCGGGACCTGTCGGACCGAGTTCGGGAAACGGGCGCCGCGGTCGGGCTCATCCAGCCAGTGCAGGGGCGCCGCGCGGACTTCCAGGTCATCCTCGCTCTCGATTGGTGGATGGAGCCGGTCCCAGCATTCGGTGACCATCCTGCGCAGCAATCGAAGCCCGTCTCGAAGTCCGCCGAAGCCATGATGGCGTGTCATCGCCTCGGTGAGTCGGGCCGCGACGAGCAGGTCCTTGGACGTCCTGGTGAGTGTCTCGGCTGCGACCCGCGCCGCGGTGGCCCAGTCGGCCTTCTGCGCTGCTTCGGGCCGCATCGGGTCTTTGGGATCGAAGTCGTCGGGATGGATTTCCTTGCGGCATTCCTCCAGTTTTTCCCGGACGGCGAACGGCACCGAGCCCCCCGCGGGGGAATCCCCCGGAATGGGCGCGAGTAGTTCGTCGATGTCGATCAGAGGTGGTGAAGGCATGACGATGACCATCGATCCCGCGGGCCTCGACAACGGC
>DAIDJI010000958.1 GCA_027451455.1 Planctomycetales bacterium
CCTCGACCGCGAGACCGCGTTCGTCGGCCCGCTCGAAAGCGCCGCGACCCTGGGGATCATGCGGACCTTCCGCGTCTACAAGACGGCCGTCGAATCCGCCGGCTTCCTCGAAATCGAGCACTTCGGCACGAACTTCCTCTCGCAGCTCCGCCGCCGGGGCGATGCCGCCCGCTCATGACCCCGGACCAAGCCGGTACACCAGCGACCGGGAGAGCGACCGACCACCCGGAACGATCCCTTCCGGCAATCGGACCGTCAACTCGCCCGGCCGCCCCGACCGGATCGCCTCGCCGACCACCTCGGCAATCTTCTCGTAGAGGGCCCGACAAACCGGCCCCGAGGTCGGCTCGCGATTGACCCGGGCGAGATCCCACTTGAGGATCCGGTACGCCCGATTGATCGCGTGGCCGAGTTCCTTGTCGGCGACGTCGTAGAACCGCGTCCGGGCGTCGTCGCCATGGTCGAGGTGCCGGACCAGCCCGCCATCGAAACCCCTGCGTTCCAGGCCGGCGAATTCGAAGGCATCGAAGAGGTCGTTATCCTCCTCGCCCCAGCAGGGATAGGTCTCGTCGTACCCGCCGACCCGCTCGAAATCGGCCCGCGAGCAAAGGAACGTCCCGCCGAGCCCCGGATCAGCCGACCGCGCCCGGTAGTATCCTCCAGAAGTGAGCGTCGGCCGGACGGTCGCCGCGAACGCCGGATCGAGGACGACATCGGAATCGACAAACGCGATCCAGCCGGCCTCACCGACGGCCCGTGCGCCGGCATTCCGCGCCGCCGAGGCGTTGAACCGCGACCGACCCGGCACCCGAACCACCCTCGCCGCCGGATGCTCGACCGAAGCCCAGTCACCCGCCCCCTCGGGACAGGAATAATCGACCAGCACCACCCCGCCGACCCCCTTTTGAGCCAGCATCGGCCCAAGCGTCCGACGAAGCGAAGCCAGCCGCCCCATGCAGGTCGTCACGATCCAGAGGTCATCCATCGGGGTTGGGATCTCCTCTTTCCGCTTTCGGTTTCCCGGTGATCGAGGCACCGGACCGGACCTTCGCGTGGTCGGACCGAATAGAGAGTGTAGCAGGGAGTCCGATGGAATCGCCCGCGCCATCGCACTCCGAAGGTCCATCAAGAACAACGGGCTCGCCTTGCTCCAAAACGCTTGATTGACTTCACCCTGTTCGCGACAAGACAGAAACCGATCGAAAACGGATTCCCACACGAGCGATCGCTCCCCTCGGTGGGCAAACCCCACCCGACCAAGCTCCGGGTCGCCAGCCCGAAGCGGGCCAGATGCCTCCAAACCGCTCGGCAATCCCATACGACCGCGTCCGGATTTCGGAAGCCAGACCGCATGTCGGCTCGCCCGAACATTGCTCCACACCTCGTAACAGTCAATCCAGCAAGTCGTAAGAGTGAGAGCCTGGATTCCACGCCAAACCACTCCACAAGGCCCCACACCCGGACGGAAATCAAGCAACGGAAATCCATTGCAATCACGCCAGCAATCTAACGCGGGTTGATCCTTTACAACATGGCGGACAAACAACTTGCATGATCCCCCTGAGATCCACTAGTGTGTTAGCTCACGGTCGGTGGTCACATCGATCGTGCAGGGTTGTTCTATTGCGGGCGCCCGGCCTACTGGATGGCCGCGTCGGCGAACGACTCGTGACAACCACGGTGAGAGCGGCCTCGACGCGCACCGACGGCCCTCGACCCCCCGACGGCGGGCGATCCTGGCCCCGACGCGATGACGCGGCGGATGAGCGGGAGTGCGTCTTTGTTGCGCGCCGCGATAGATGCTCGACCGTTGGATCGCCTGGCACCTTCGTGATGAGATCACACCGATGAGCGAAGCCAATTTCCCCAAGTCCGGGAGCCCTGGAGAATCGCGACCGTCTCGGGCGCGGGGGCTTCGACATCGGAATCGGCCGCGCCGGACCCTACCGCCGTTCCGCCCGGATCTGCATCTCGCCGGCCTTGAGCGGCGGATGATGCCCTCGCTCTTCACCGTCACCAACACCAACGACTCGGGCACCGGCTCGCTCCGCCAGGCGATCACCTCCGCCGACGCCAGCCCCGGCCTCAACACCATCAACTTCAACATCGCGGCGACCGGCGCCC
>DAIDJI010000959.1 GCA_027451455.1 Planctomycetales bacterium
GCCCTCGGCGATGTGGGCCCCGGTGATCCGAAACCGGGTGAACTGCAAAATCAGAACGCTCGCGACCGTGAACAGCGTGACCGCCGCGACAAGGATGGTCGTGATCCGTTCGAGCCGGTGATAGCCCCCGGAGAGGAGCAGGGCGATCGCGGCCATCGTGGTGAGCCCCGCCCAGACGTGTTCCTGGTGGGTCGCGAGGAACGGTCCCCAATCGGCGTGAATCGACCCTGCGGCGTGGGCGATGGCATCGGTGGCGCCGGGGAAGGACATGTGCGCGACCTGGCCGACGGTCCCCTCCATCGCGGCGATCTGCGCCTGAGTCGTCAGCGTCATGAACAGCCAGAGCCAGCAGACCCACGATGTCCCCAGCCTCGGACCGGGAAGCGTGTCAAACGCCTCCAGCGTGGTTCGACCGTGGACGATCGCGTATCGTCCCAGCTCGACCTGGACGAAGACCTTGATCACGCACGACAGCAGGATCAGCCAGAGCAGGCTAAAGCCGGCCTGCGCTCCCAGGCTCGTCGTGTTGATCAGCTCGCCGGTCCCGACGATCGAGGCGGCCAGGATCAGCCCCGGGCCGATCTTCCCAAGCGCCCGGCCCAGCGAGCGCGGCGGCTCCTGCACGGCCTCGGGAGGCAGAGCATACAGATCGTGGTCGGGCTCCCGGTGGTGGTCGAGGTCGGCCTCTGGTCGATCGTCCGGGCTCGTCATGATCGGACGGCACCTCCGGGCGCGGGGCTTGGTTCTGGCTTCGGGATCTCGGTTGGGCACGGGTGGGCGACGATTGAGTATACAGCCTTCCCGGGCCGTCCACAGGCCCCACCCCCGACCCTTCCAGGGCCGTCCTTTAATCCGGTGCCCGATACAACCGAATCTCCTCGTCACCCACGGGCGCTTCCGAAGTCCTGTCAAATCGTCGATCTGAAGTGGTTCACGGAACGACCTGGGAAGGATCGTGATGCGAATGGTCAACACCGCGTCCATCCCGTGGAGGCGCGGCCTAGCCTTGATTGGGCAGTCCCCCGGCGCGTCGGTCGTGAGGCGGTCGCGTCAGCCGGCTGTTGTCGGCCGGTTCCTTCCCAGCGTCACGGCGGGGCACGCGGCGCGAGATTCTCTCGGATCAACCTTCATGATCGTCCTCGGGGGACTGGATCGGGAGACTCTGATTGGTCGGACGGTCGGCTCGTCGGGATCAGGATTCGTACGGGCGTTCGACACGGTCCGAGGCTGGCCGCTGGAGCCCTCGACATGGGTCCGGTCGGCGGGTCGAAGGCTGGAGGACGAGCCCCGCTTCGAGGACCGGTCACGCACGATCGCCACGAGGCCGCCGCTGACCGCCGGCGATGAACTGGGTGATTACCGGCTGCTCGAGCCGCTTGGGCATGGGGCGCAGGGCGACGTCTGGAAGGCAATCCGGCGCGGACCGACCCTCGAACTCGCCGCGCTCAAGGTCCTCAAGCCGTCGCTGGCACGCGACCCGGCGCGGATGGCTCAGTTCCGCCGCGAGGCCGAGCGAGGCGGGCGATTCGATGGGCCCTCGCTCCTGCCCGTCTTCGAACTCGGCTCGACCAACGGCTATCACTACATGGTGATGCCTTATGTCGAGGGCGTTTCGCTCCGCGAAATCATCCGCGCCCGAGCCGCCCATGTCGCCGGTCGTCCGGTCGAGGAACTTCATCGACTGGTGACGCTCGACGAGCCGGATTACTTCCGGACGATGGGCCGGCTTCTCCTCAAGGCCGTCGAGGCCATGGCCCGCGTCCACGCCCATCGAGTGGCGCACCGCGACATCAAGCCCGCCAACATCCTGATCGATCACGGCTGTCCCGAGACGGTGTACTTCTGCGACTTCGGCCTGGGTCGCGACCTCGAGATCGCCACGCCGCAGCAGATGCGAGACGGAGCCGGTACTCCCATGTACATGGCGCCCGAGCGACTCCTCCGCGCCACGGCCGACGAGATCCGATGCGACATCTATTCGATGGGGGTCACCATCTTCGAGGCCCTCACGCTCGTCCGTCCGTTTCGGGTCCCGGATTACGTAACTCTCCCGGCGCTGCCGGCCTACCTGGCCGGTGCGGTGGCTCGCCGACCGTCCGAGGTTCGTCGCGGCTTTCCGCCCG
>DAIDJI010000960.1 GCA_027451455.1 Planctomycetales bacterium
ATCCTCGACGTCTTGATGCCCCGCAACGACGGGGATGTCCGCAACTCCACGATCGAGGGCCGCGTGGTCGTCGAGGACGGAGCGCAAGTCATCAACTCCGCAGTCCGCGGCCCGGCGATCATCGGAGCCGGCGCGGTCGTGGAGGATGCGTACGTCGGCCCGTACTCGGCGGTCGGCACCGGTGTGACCCGGTACCGCCTCGGCGACCGCGTGCTCTCGGCGTTCATGCCAGGCTGGGTTGACGGCGAGCCGACCGAGGCCAAGGTCCGATCGGCACTGGGCGGCGAGGTCGACGGGATGCTCGGTGAGGAGGTGATCCTGCCCGAGACAGGCGTCCTGCCGATCCCCTCGCACCTGAGCTTTGAGGAAGCCGCCACGCTCCCCTGCGCCGCCGTCACCGCCTGGAATGCCCTCTTCGAGACCGGTTCGCTCCAGCCCGGCGATTCGGTGCTGGTCCAGGGGACGGGCGGCGTCTCCATCTTCGCGCTGCAATTCGCCCGGATGGCCGGGGCCCGGGTGATCGCGACGTCGAGCAGCGACGCCAAGCTCGCCCGCGTCAAGCAGATGGGCGCCTCCGACCTTATCAACTATCGGACAATCCCCGACTGGGATAAGCCGGTCCGGCAGCTCACGGGCGGCGTCGGTGTGGATGCGATTGTCGAGGTTGGCGGCGCCGGCACCCTGCCGCTTTCGATCCGCTGCGTGAAGCTCGGCGGCTACGTCGCGCTGATCGGCGTCTTGACCGGAGGCGGCGAGTTCAACCCAATGCCCGTGTTGATGCGGCACATCCGGTTGCAGGGCATCTTCGTCGGCTCGGTGCAGATGTTCGCCGGGATGTTGAAGGCCATTGAGGTTGCCCAGATGCGACCGGTGATCGACCGCGTCTTCCCGTTCGAGCAAGCGGTCGACGCCCTGAAGCACATGGAGAGCGGCTCTCACTTTGGCAAGGTTGTGATCCGCGTTTGAAGCGAGATCGGGGGCGATGATGGAAACCGGACGGCTCCTCGAAGAATTGCGGCCGCTGCCGACGTTGAAATCGGTCCTGGAATGGGGCCTGGCGCGTCGGCCGCCGGCCGAGTTCGTTGACGTGGTGATCCAGGATGAATTTCACCACGACGTGATCGTCCGAATCTCGGACCGTGT
Organism: Planctomycetales bacterium; assembly: GCA_027451455.1. Taxonomy (GTDB): domain Bacteria; phylum Planctomycetota; class Planctomycetia; order Isosphaerales; family Isosphaeraceae; genus JAKAUH01. Next base: position 1,144 of record DAIDJI010000960.1, read on the forward strand.
CTTCGCGGTCTTCGAGACGAGTTGACTGGGCGAGGTGATGGCGGTCGCCATCTGGGACCACAGACCGACGCCGCAGGAATTGCTGGACAAACGGCTCGATCGAGGCTGGCGGCCGACGCCCACGGAGACTGTCGAAGGGGGCGTCGTACTGGGCTATGCCGCGTGCGCCTCAGGTGAGCGCGAACTTTCCGGGTAGGACGACCACATGCTCGGGCGCGACGGAGAGGGTCAATCCCTGGCCCTCCCGGATCGCCTGGGACTGGCCTTGAAGGACCGAGACCAGGACGGGCCAGTCGCCGGGGGCCCGGGCATGAATGTGGCGGACGTCGCCCCGGAAGACGATCCGCTCGACCGTCGCGGGGAATCGGTTCCAGCCGGGCGGAACCGTCGATGACGCGGTCATCGTCTCGGGGCGGATCGAGATCGTCACCGAGGCTCCGGGAGCCGTGGCGCCGGGGGGCGTCCGGGCGACCAGGCGACCGAGCGGCGTCCGGACGATGATCTCGCCGCGAAGGTCGCCGGGATGCCCGTCGACCTGCCCCTGGAGAAGGTTCGTCGGTCCGAGAAGGCGGGCGACGAAGACGTCGATGGGGGCGTTGTAAAGCTCGTGCGGGCGGCCCGACTGGACAATCCGGCCAAGGTCCATCACGTCGAGCGAATCGGCCATAGCAAGCGCTTCCTCGGGATCGTCGGTGAGGACAAGGGTCGTCCGGCCCGATTCGCGGTGGAGCTGCCGCAAATCATCGCGGGCCTCCTCTCGCGCCCGGGGCTCGAGCGACCGAAAAGGGGCATCGAGGATGAGCAGGTCGGGATCGGCGACGACCGCCCGCGCGAGGGCCGTTCGGAGCTGCTGCGAGGGCGAGAGGGATTCGGGACGACGTCCCGTCAGGCTGTCGATTCTCATCGCATTGAGCGCCTCGGCGACTCGCCTCCGACGCTCCGCGGCGGGCGTCCGCTTCATCTTCAGCGGG
>DAIDJI010000961.1 GCA_027451455.1 Planctomycetales bacterium
GACCGCGATCCGGATCGGGAAGGAGATCGCGAAGCTGCCGATGGAATACTACGAGGACCCTGTCCGCGGTCAGGAGGCAATGGCAGAGGTCCGCGAGGCAACCGGCCTAAAAATGAGCACAAATATGTGCGTTACCAAGTTCGAGCACCTCGCCGGTGCGCTTCGGCTCCATCCGATTGATGTGCTCCTGGTCGACCACCACTATTTCGGCGGATTCGCCGGCTGCCTTGCCCTCGGGCCGGTCGCGAAGGCAGCCAACTGGACACTCAGCCAGCACAGCAACAACCACACCGGAATTTCGATGGCTGCGATGATCCACCTGGCGGCCTCGATCCCCGAACTGACCTGCGCCAGCGATACGCACTATCCCTGGATTGCTGAGGGCTTCGACATCATCGAGGGAACTCCTCTGGCGATCCGAGACGGGTCGATGGCTGTCCCGACCGGGCCCGGACTGGGCGTCACTCTCGATCGCGACAAACTGGCGCGGGCGAACGAGGTCTACAACAAGACGAAGATGCGCCGGCGTGACGACGCGACGCTGATGAAGCGGCTCGAACCGGGATGGACCGGCGGACTGCTGTAGTGGATCACCTGGTTGGCACATGGCCATAACCTGGCTCTGGACTGCGACAGATTGGGGTCCGGGTGCGAGCCTCCCAGTCGATGGCGTCGCTCGATTTGCCTTCGGCGACGGGCCTCCCGACGACCGACCCGAAGAAATGGTCTCGGTACCGCGTTCCCGTGTCCGGCGACCGCCTCGAACCATCCCATGATCGACGCCACGTCGGTCGGGTGCTGCCCGTCCAGGGCCCGACTCTTGAGGACCCGCTGGATGCTCTCGGCAAGACGGTGTTCGGGCAGGTCGTTATGCCATAGACCCGGACCAGTCTGTCGGCCGGGTGGAACAGGGTGAGGATCCTGGCCGTGCCGTCGCGGAAGTACCCGTGTGATTACCGCGGCGGGTCTCCCTCGGGACGCCAGGAAGATCCGGCATGCGGCACTCTCTGGAACGGTCCGGCCTGGTCAGTACACGAGACCGGCAGGCCCATCGTTTCGCCCATGCAACAGGCATCCTCGATCGACTTTTTGGGCCCCGCGTCGGAGTCGGTGACGACATCGAGACCGCGTTTCCGTTTCTGAAGGGCGCTGTCGGTCGGGCAGCAGGCGCGGTTGTTCTGGCATCTCAGGCCGGCCTTGTGAAGCACCTGCCAGGTCGTTTATGTGGAGACCTGGGACAAGCCTCCTGGGACCGATCGGAGCGACTTTTGTAAGGTGTTCAGCGACCCGGTCGCCGTGCCGTCCGGCCTCGGCGTCGGAGTGCGCCTGGCCTTTCGGAGGATCCTATCTCGAGTCGCCTGATCGTAGGTGCGAGACATTCCGTCGGCGTGTCGGGGAGAGAGGCCCTCGACATGGAAGCGCTCGACCAGGGGCGAGACAGCATCCCCGGAACGTCGGCCGGCGCCGCGGGCCCGGAACGTCGGCCGGCGCCGCGGGCGTCCGTCTGATAATCCTTGCCATCGGCGACGCCCAAAAGCATGGTTGCGCGGGCGACCTGAACGGCCGGAGCGGACTGAGATCGGTTGCGGATCGCGAGTTGCTGAAGGTCCGAGTCGCTCAGCGACCGGAGCGGATCTTTCTGACGACGAGACATGGCGGCCTCCTTGAGTCGAGAGGCCGCCAGATCTACCGAGAAACGGCTATTGTGGTTATCTGCAAATGAAGTGTCTTACTATCATGCGAATAATGACAGATTATTCTAATCGAACGCGGTCCCTCGACCATCATGCGAGGATCAGACGGAACGGAGTAGAATATTCGCCGTGGCGAATGCGGACCCTGGTCGAGTCATGACCCCTGCGAACAAATCCCTCTCGCGAGGCAAACCCCATCGTGCCCGCCCGACTCATCGCCCTGTTCAAGCCGTACGATGTTCTCTGCCAGTTCACCGACGCCGAGGGCCGCGCCACTCTTGCGGCGTTCGTGCCGATTCCGGGCATCTACCCGGTCGGGCGGCTCGACTTCAACACCAGCGGCGTGCTGCTCGCGACCAACGACGGCGAGTTCGCCGACGGTCTCATGCACCCGCGCCGCGCCGTGCCCAAGACGTAC
>DAIDJI010000962.1 GCA_027451455.1 Planctomycetales bacterium
GCCAGCGCCCGTTTTCGAATGGGCTGTCCGAGAGCGGCGCGAATCTCCTCTTTTGTGCACCCCGGACATCAAACGGCTCAACGGCAAGGTTGTCCGGCCGGATTCGGGGATCTCGATCAAAGCGATCTCGATCACCGGGACGCGGCGAATTGTCAAGTATGCCTTTGAGTATGCCCGCAAGAACGGACGGAAGAAGGTGACCTCCGTCCACAAAGCCAACATCCTCAAGTACAGCGACGGCCTTTTCCTCGAGGTGAGCCGAGAGGTCGCCAAGGAGTATCCGGACATCGAGTTCGAGGACCGGATCGTTGACAATATGTGCATGCAGCTTGTGCAGAAGCCCGAGCAGTACGACGTTCTGGTGATGCCCAATCTCTACGGCGACATCCTCTCCGACCTCGCCGCCGGCCTGGTCGGCGGGCTCGGCGTCGCGCCGGGGGCGAACATCGGCGAGGCTGGCGCCGTCTTCGAGGCGACGCACGGCTCGGCGCCGAAGTACAAGGGTCAGTACAAGATGAACCCGACGGCCCTCATCCTTTCAGGCGTCCTGATGCTCGACCACCTCGGTGAGAGCGAGGCAGCGCGTCGGCTGGAGAACGCCGTTGCGAAGGTGATCGAGGTGGGCAAGGATGTAACCTACGACATGAAGCCGCACCGCGAGGACCCGTCGGCCGTCGGGACGATCGACATGGCGAAGGCGATCATCCGAGCGATGGAAGCCGGGGCTTGAGCTGGTCCGGTCACGATGCCTACCTTGGTTTGATCCGAGGCGAGCGCCGCGGGGTTGTTCCGGCGCTCGTCCGGTCCGCGCTTTCCGTCGCGTCGGCCGGCTACCGGGTGGCCGTCTGCGTTCGCAACCTCGGATATGACCGGGGCTGGCTGGCCGTCCATCGCGCGGAGGTCCCGGTTGTCTCGGTCGGGAACCTCACGGTCGGCGGGACGGGTAAAACGCCGATGGTCGAGTGGATTGCGCGTTGGTTTCGTGGTCGAGGGCGTCGGGTCGCAATCCTGAGTCGGGGCTATGGTCAGACCGCGGGCCTCAACGACGAGGGTCGCGTGCTGGAGGAGAATCTGCCCGATGTCCCGCACCTCCAGAACCGCGACCGTTTCGCGATGGCCCGGATCGCCGTTGAGGAGTTGGAATCTGAGGTGCTTGTCCTCGACGATGCTTTCCAGCATCGCCGGCTGGCGCGCGACCTCGATATTGTCCTGATCGACGCTCTGGAGCCGTTCGGAACGGGACGGCTCCTCCCGCGCGGGCTGCTGCGAGAGCCCGTCGAATCGCTCCGGAGGGCCAACCTCGTGGTCCTCTCGCGAGCTGACCTCATCTCGCCGGCCGATCGTCGGGCGATCCGGGACGAGGCCGAGCGCCGAGCGGGTCCGCTCCGGTGGGTCATGGCCCGCCATGCACCCCGATCGCTCGTCGATTCGGAGGGCGTCGAGTATCCGCTCGCCGAAATCGCCGGGGCGCGCATCTGTGCGTTCTGCGGAATCGGCAACCCGGAAGGCTTTCGACGGACCTTGCTCCCGATCACCGGCGAGCTGGTCGACCTTCGGACATTCCCCGACCATCACCCCTACGACGCGGCCGACGTCCGATCGCTGGGCGATTGGGCCGCCTCGACTCGGGCACAAGTCGTCTTGACCACGCAGAAGGATCTGGTAAAGCTGCGATGCGATGAGATCGGTCCGTTGCCCCTCCGTGCCCTGACGATCGGCCTGGATCTGATCGAAGGCGCCGATGTCATGGAAGAGGCCCTGGCCCGGCTGTTGGCGACGCTCTCGCCGTCCGCTGGCTGAACCAAACCGACAAGGACACGCCGTGAGCGCGAATGGATTCGCTGCCAGGCCCCGCAAAGCCAGCTCCCCTGCCCCACGGAGCGTCCTTCCGACGCCTGGCGGGATATCATGAAGATCGCCGTGTTTTGCCCGAGCTTCATCGGCGATACCGTGATGGCAACCCCGACCTTCCGCGCCCTTCGTCGCGGGTTTCCCGATGCGGCGATGACCGCCGTGGCTCGGCTCGGCGCCTCGGCGACGCTCGACGGGACCGAGTGGTTCGCAGATCGGATCATCTATCAACACCGATCGAAGCAACGGGAGCAACGGACG
>DAIDJI010000963.1 GCA_027451455.1 Planctomycetales bacterium
CTCACCTTCGCCACGCCGACGGTCCTTGCCGGCGACCGCTCACTCGTCTCGCTGATCGCGCACGAGCTGGCGCACTCCTGGTCGGGCAACCTGGTCACGAACGCCACATGGCGCGATTTCTGGCTCAACGAGGGCTTCACGACCTACCTCGAGCGCAGGGTCGTGGAGGACCTCTACGGTGTCGAGCGCGCCGACATGGAATGGGTCCTTGGACTGGCCGACCTCCGCGAGGATCTGAAGGAGAAATCTCCAGGCGACCAGGCTCTTCACATTAACCTTGACGGCCGCGATCCCGACGAGGGAATGAACCGCATCCCGTATGAGAAGGGGGCTTTACTCCTCCGAACGATCGAAAAGACAGTCGGCCGCGATCGGTTCGACGATTTCCTCCGCGACTACTTCGCCCACTTCGCCTTCCGGAGCATCACAACCGGCGAGTTCGTCGGCTACCTGAAGGGCCAACCGATCGCCCACGATCCCGCCTTCCAGCGGCTCGACCTGACGACCTGGCTCGAAGGGCCAGGCCTGCCGTCCGGATACGTTGAGCCCTCTTCCAAGCGGCTGGAGGCTGTTGGTCGGACCGCTCAGGGCTGGGTCGACGGGACGATCCCGACCGACCAGATCGACGCGAAGAACTGGACGACCCACGAATGGATTCAGTTCCTCCAGGCCATGCCGGAGAAGCTCCCGACCGACCGCCTGACCGCGCTCGATCGCCGCTTCGGGCTGACCGATCGCGGCAATGCCGAGATCGCACACCAGTGGCTTCTGATCGCGATCCGGAACCAGTACACGCCTGCGAACGAGCGACTGAAGGTGTACCTGACGACGATCGGTCGACGGAAGCTGGTGCTCCCGCTCTACCGGGCGATGCTCGCGACTCCGGCCGGCCGCCAGCAGGCCGAGGCGATCTACGCGGTCGCCCGACCCGGCTATCACCCGATCACGGTCGACTCGGTCGATCGACTGATGAGGTCGTCGAAATGACAACCTGTTATTCGTGATAATCCCAGGCCAGGCCGCCGTCGACGTAATACGTCGAGCCGGTGATGTAGTCGGCATCCTCGGAGGCGAGGAAGGCGGCCAGCGCGGCGACGTCCTCGGGCTTCCCCATCCGCCCGAGCGGAATCTGCTTCAGCAGCCGCTCGACCCGAGGGCGATCGTCGAGAAGGGCGCGGTTGATCTCGGTCGCAATCGCGCCGGGGGCGATCGCATTGACCGTGATTCCATGCGGCCCGAGTTCAACAGCCAGATCGCGAGTGAGGAGCTGCATCCCACCCTTGCTGAGGCAATACGTCGAGAAGCCGGGGAACGGCATTTCCTCGTGGACCGAGCTGATGTTGATGACCCGCCCGGGCCGCTTCTCGTCGCAGAGGTGACGGACGAACGCCTGGGTGACGAAGAAGGTCCCCTTCAAATTCACGTCGAGGACGAGGTCATAATCGGCCTCCTTGACGTCCACAAACGCGGCCCTGCGTTCGACACCCGCGTTATTCACCAGGATATCGAGCCCGCCGAGCTGGCGGATGGCCTCCTCGACGAGTTGGCGGGCCTGTTCGGCCTTCCCGATATCGGCCTGGACGAGCACGCCCCGGCGCCCGGCCGTCTCGACCTCGGCGAGGGTTTCCCGGGCATCTCCCTGGACGTTGAGGTCGTTGATGGCGACATCGGCCCCCTCGCGAGCCAGTCGAACCGCGATCGCCCGGCCAATCCCGCGCCCGCTCCCGGTGATCAGCGCTCGCTTGCCTTCGAGCCGCATGGGTCAGCCCCCCGTTATGCCGGTTCCGAAATCATGACGATCCGGCTGCAAGTTGCGGGCCAATCGACCCGATGGACGGTCCTTCCCGGAAGCGGATACGATGCGGGACCGCTTCCCAAGTCCAGGGATTTCGATGGCTGGAGGACACGATGCGGCGATTCCGTCTGCTCGATGCGATGATCCTGGTCGCCGCGACGGCCGTCGGCTGCGCAGGGACGAACGTCCTGTTCGCGAACCCCGATCCGAACGCCATCTTCTCCTGGCGTGTGTTCTCGGAACTCAAGGACTCCCTGATCGGGGGCGGTGACGCCGAGGGCCGATGGATGTGGATCGTGATCTTTTGCGGCGAGAT
>DAIDJI010000964.1 GCA_027451455.1 Planctomycetales bacterium
TTGCCGGATGCTCGGACGACGGTATCCATTTTGGCGAGGATCGGATTGCATGGAAAGGGTCGACTCGCACCCTTTTCTCAACGCGTCGGTTCGGATTCGACCAGGGCACGGATGCGATCGAGACCCCGGCGGATGACCCCGGCGGGGTTCTGCTCCCACAATCCCCGGTTGAAGAGTTCGAGCGAGATCGGGCCGTTGTAGCCAATCGTCCGGAGGTTCGCGATCACGCGAGGGAGGTCGGCGATCCCCTCGCCGACCATCACCCGGTGCTCGTCCATCTGGGTAAGCGGGTCGGGATCGGCCGGGACGTCGTTGATGTGGAAGTTCGCCAGTCGATCGCCCGGGATCTTGAGGAGATCGTCGACCGATCCGCCGCCCCGGATCATGTGGAAGACGTCCGCGACGATCGTGGCGTAAGGATCGCCCGTCCCGCTTGCGATCGCCCAGGCCGCATCCACCGACTTCACTCCGGCGACGAAGCCAAGGAACTCCATCGAGGGCGTCACGCCGATCGATCGTCCGATTTGAAGCAGCTCGGCGAACCGATCCGTGGCGCGACCCAGGTCGACCGTCTCCCGAGGAGGGCTGGCGACGATGTAGGGGCTTTCGAGTTCGGCGGCCTGCTCCATCCGGCGCCGACATTCCCCGATCGCCCGCGCGTGGTCCTCGCCCTCGCCGGTGATCCAGCCGTGGAGCGCGATCACGCTGACCACCCGAAGTCCGGCGTCGCCGAGGGCCGATCGCAGCTCGGCCAGAGTTCCGCCCTGACCGAGATACGCCGTGATCTCATCATTCCAGGGCTCGATCGCCGAGTACCCCGCCTCGCCCGCCAGCCGGATCTTCTCCAGCAGCGGCGTCGGCCGGATCGTGCTGGTGTTCAGGCAATAGATCACGATGAGAGTCCTTTGGTCCCTGGGTTTCGTCCTTCTTGTCCCTCGCGAGGCTACCACTCGGAGAGCCTTCGTCGCGTTTGCTCAAGTCGGTTCGCTCGGCCATCCAGTCCGGACAATCGCGACAACTTACCGGGGACTCAAGGACGGAGAGGACGAGCAGGGCTAATCGAAACGTTGTTCGTAGGGCGGTCGGCTCCGATCTGGCAGATGGACCATGCCCGCGTCGTCGGCAACGTGCAGGCCGGAGTCGAGATACAGGATGGACCCGGTGATCTTGCGGGCGGGCTCCGAGGCGAGGTACAGGACGGCGGCGCCGACTTCCTCGGGGGTGGTCAGATTGCGGAGGCCCGCGGGGAAATCCGGGCGTCCGTGTCGGGCCTGGATTTGCCGCTCGTTGGGTGTGTCGACCCATCCCGGAGCGACCATGTTGCAAGAGACCCCGATGTCGAGACACTCGACGGCCACCTGCTGCGTCAGGCCCCAGAGGCCGGCCTTGCTGACAACGTAGGAGAACAGCCCCGGCATCGGCCGCGTGGCCCGCACCGAGCCGATGTTCACAATCGTTCCTCGGCGGTCCCGGAGGGTCGGCATCGCCGCCTTGATTCCGAGCCAGGCACCCTTCAAATTGATGGAGAGCGTCCGGTCCCAGAGCGCCTCATCGGTCGATTCGATCGTCCCCCTGGGGCTAATCCCGGCACAGTTGACCAGGACGTCGATCCCGCCCCACTGCGCAACGGCCTGCTCGACGGCGCGCGCCCAGTCCTCAGCACGGGTGACGTCGAGCGGTTCGCCGATGGCCCGGCCGCCGTCGCTCGCGATCGACGCGGCCTCGGCGCGGACCAGGTCGCGCTCGACGTCAGTCAGCAGGAGATTGTAGGAGGCTGCCGCCATCGTTCGGGCGATTCCCAGCCCAATCCCTTGCGCCGCACCTGTCACCAGGGCGACTCTCCGCTCGGATGATCCATTCATGCGTTGGACTCGTCGCTCTCACCGATCCGACTTCAAAAATCGGGCCTCATCATGGCGGGTGCCTTGGCTGGCGTCAATCGGCCGCCCCCTGGGTGTTCATCGACAGACGAAGGAATTCGCGCAGGAGGGGACGGACCCCTCGCCGGTTTGCAACTCGTGACTGACACCGTGTTCGATAAAACCTACCCTTCGCAGGGGCAGGCCACAGTGGGAATACAATAAGGAGAAAAGGCA
>DAIDJI010000965.1 GCA_027451455.1 Planctomycetales bacterium
CTGCCCGCCTACCTGCGGCCGCTCTACGGCGGGACCGAGAAGGTGACCCTTGGCACCGCCGAGGTGGCGCTCGCGGGATCGCTCTACACGGACCAGACCTGGCCCGACCTCGCCCGGGCGATCGCCGAGGGAGGGCGCTCGCTGCGCATCCTTTCATGACGACACCCCCACCGCCGATTCCGACGGCTGCCCGAGCCACGCGGGCGAATCTGCGCCACGCCTATGATCTTGGTCTCGCCGGCGCGCTCGGCGCGTTGTTCGGGCTCTATCTCTACGTCGAGGGGGTTCGGGCCGAATCGGTCTACGCTCGCGACGCGATGGCCGGGCTCCTGATCGGCGGCTCGCTCGGATTCTTCCTCAACGCGTATGCTCCGTTCCGCGATCGGGCCTGGATCAAGCTCAGCCGATCGGTCGCGACGGGCGCCCCGGCCGCGGCGGTCGGCGGGGCGGTCGGACTCGTCGCCGGTGAGATCGTCATCGGGATTGTGCAGGGCGGCCTGATCGGCCGCGCCGCCTCGTGGGCGGTGCTGGGACTCGGGATCGGGCTGGGGCAGGGGATCGCCGATCGATCGCGGGACCGGCTCGTTTTCGGCCTGATCGGCGGCGGGCTGGGTGGATTTGTCGGCGGACTCGTCTTCGAGTGGCTCCGCCTCGCCACCGGCAACCGCCCCGACCTCGTCCAGCCCCCGGGGATGGTGATCCTGGGCGCCGGCCTGGGAACCTGCCTGGCTGTCGTCGAACAGGCCCTCCGCCGCGCCTGGGTCCAGGTCCAGAGTGGACGGCAAGAAGGCAGGATCTACCTGCTCGCGCCCTCGATCTCGCGCCTCGGCCTGGACGAGCGCGCCGAGGTTGGGATCTTCGGTGATCCCACCGTCGCCCGCCGCCACGCCGAGATCGCAGCGACCGCCGACGGCTATCTCCTTCGCGACCTGGCCGGCGCCGGGACGACCAAAGTCAACGGAGCCGCGATCGCGGGCGACCATCCCCTGCGCGACGGCGACCGGATCGAGCTGGGCCGAACCTGGCTCGTTTTCCGACATCGTTGAAAGGCGGAATCCATGCCCTCGACACCCGAGACCAACGGACGGCCGACCGGCTGGTCGCTGGAAATCGTTCGCGGTCGCGAGGTCGGGAAGCGGCTGGACCTTCACGGCCCCGCGATCGTCCTTGGAAACGCGATCGCCGGGGCCCCTGGGATTGACCTCCGCGATCAGGAAGGCGCCTCCCCGCGCAGGATGGCCGGGCGGCAGGCGATCATCGAGTCAAACCGTTCCGGCCTCTTGATCCGCGATCTCGACTCGCCCGGTGGGACGTTCGTCAATCGTCGCCGTCTCCTCGCGGGCCAGTCGCTCGAGATCAGGCCAGGCGACGAAATTCAGGTCGGCGGCGTTTTGCTCCGCCTGATCCGCGAACCCGCGGAAGAATTTCGCACCGGCCGGGAGGGCGATCTTCCATCCGAATCGCGCCTGCCTCGCCCTCCCGAGGGACACTTCCCCGTTCGTCTCACCGAGCCGTTCACGATCGCTGGCGTTGTCGTCGGGCGCACCTGGGACGACTTCCTCACGCTTGCCGCCAACCGATGGACCGACCTTCGCGACGAGATGACGTCCGGCCGCCTGGAAGCCTACCTTCGACGGATTGGCCGGCCCGACCTGCTTCCGCGTTCGCAGATCGGCATCGTCGACGAACGCCTCGACGACTGGCTCGGGCGGCTCCCGGCCTCGCGATCGAGTGCCCCCGAGTTGGATGTCCACCCGCAAGATCTGGAAGTCCCCCTGGCGGTCGGGATCACGCGACACGTCCTCCGGATCACGAACATCGGCGATCGGCTCCTTCGGACCTCCGCCCGCGTCGAGCCGCCGGGGATCGGATGGATCCGCGTCGACGGCCGCCCGTTCCTCACGACCGAGCGTTCCGAGCTGGCGATGGAGATCGATCGGCCGGAATCCGCGCCGGAGATGGTGCATCTCGTCCTGGAATCGAACGGCGGGACACGCCGAATCCCGATCCGGTTCCGTCCGGCTCAGTCCCAGCCGCCGGTCCTTCCCGAATTCGTCCCGTCCGCGAGCGCGTGGTTCCAGAGGCTCGCCCGG
>DAIDJI010000966.1 GCA_027451455.1 Planctomycetales bacterium
AAGACCGGAGTCACCAGGAGCGCCAGCACAAGCGAAAGCAACTGCCCGCCGATGATGACCTTGGCCATGCTCGCCCGGGCGCCGGCGCCCGGCCCCTGCCCCAGCGCGATTGGGACCATTGCGGCCACCAGCATCACGGTCGTCATCAGGATCGGACGGAGCCGGGTGTGGTTGGCCTCCAGGATCGCCTCAAGCCGCGAGAACCCCTTGGCCCGAAGCTGATTGGTCGCGTCGACCTGGAGAATCCCGTTCTTCTTGACGATCCCCACCAGCATGAAGAGCCCGAACATCGCGTAGAGATCCATCGGCGTTCGGAACATCACCAGCGAGAGCATCCCGAACGGGACGGTCACGGGAAGCGCCATCAGAATCGCGATCGGCTGGAGCCAGCTCTCGAACTGAGCCGCCAGGATGAGGTACATGAAGGTGATTGAGAGCAGGAAGGCGACGAGGAAGTAATAGCCCGTCTCGCCAAGCGTCTTCGCCTGACCGGTGAAGACATAAGAATATTGCGGCGGAAGGTCGATCTCCTTGAGGACCCGCTCGGCCCGGGTGATCGCCTCGCCGAGGGAGATACCCTCGGGGTTGCCGACCACGGTCACAATCCGCTCGCGTCCGAGCCGCTCGATCTCGGTCGGGCCGCGTTCCTCGACGAGCCGGGCCAGGCTGTCGAGTTTCACCGGGTCGCCGGTCATGGACGGGAATGTCACCTGGAGGAGGTCCTGGTTGGTGGATCGGTCTGCCGACTCAGCGCGGAGCCAGACGTCGTATTGCTCGTCCCCGTCACGGAACTTTGTGATCGGGAGACCGCCGACCAGCACCCGGAGAGTGTCGGCGATTGTGCCGACCCGAACGCCCAGATCGCTCGCCGCCTCTCGATCGATGAGGACCTGTACCTCCGGCTTGCGAAGCGAGAGCGTGGTGTCGAGGTCGACGATTCCCGGCTCCTTCTTGAGTTCCGCGACGAGACGGTTGCCGTACTCCGAGAGCTTGTCGAGGTCGGGGCCCGAGAGGTTGACCTGGAACGTCTGCGGACGACGGCCGCCCTGGAACGGCGAGACGTCGTTGACGCTCACCCGAAGGTCGGGGTAGTCCTCCAGGAACTTCCGGGCCTCCTGCTGGACGAGGAACTGATCGAGGACAGGGCCTTCCCAGTAGCGCCTGAGCTGACCGGGGATGTCCCACCAGCCCTGGGCCGTCGACTTCCAGGGACGCTCTTCCAGGTCGGTGATTCGGACGTAGATCGTGGCCCGGGTGACGTCACCCTCGCCCTTCACGACGCGGCCTCCCTCGGTCTGGCCGATGGTCGTGAAGACGTGCTGGGTTCCGGCGAGCTTTCGGACCCTGCGCTCCAACTCAGCCATCAGGCCGCTGGTGCGTTCGAGGCTGTAGCCCTCGGGAGTCGTCACGGTGATCTCGTACTCGCTCTGGTCGTCGCGGGGAATGAGCGAGATTCCCATCGCCTTGCCGATCGGGATCGTGCTGAAGATCACGGCGATCGTCAGGAGGACGACGAGAAACTTGTGCCGCATTGAGGTCCGCAGAATGAGGCCGTATCCGCCGTCGATGATCCGGTAGATGAGCCCCGACTTCGACGCCGCCCGTTGATGCCCCGCCCCGTCGTGCCGGGGCTCCAGCTTGAGGAACCGGCTACAGAGCATCGGCGTGAGCGTGAACGAGACGAAGAGGCTCATCATCACGGCGAAGGCAACCGTCAGCCCGAAGCTCGAGAAGAACCGGCCGACGATTCCTCCCATGAACGCGATGGGGACGAAGATGACCACCAGTGAGAGGCTGGTCGCCAGCACGGCCAGGGCGATCTCGCGCGTTCCCTGTCGAGACGCGGTCATCCCGTCCATTCCGTCTTCTTCCATGTGGCGGAAGATATTCTCGTGGACGACCACCGCGTCGTCGATCACGATCCCGATCGCCAGGATCAGGCCGAGCATCGTGATATTGTTGAGCGTGAAGCCCATGTACTTCATGAAAAGGAAGGTCGGAACGATCGAAGTCGGGATCGCGAGGGTGGCGATCAGGGTCGTTCGCCAGTCTCGGATGAAGAGGAGGATGGTCGCCGAGACGAGGAGCGC
>DAIDJI010000967.1 GCA_027451455.1 Planctomycetales bacterium
TTGGCCGCGGAGGCGGCCCGGATCAATCCTAGCGATGGTGGTCCGGCAGCTCTGGGCGAACTGACAGAAGCGGATCGCATCGTTCTCGAAGACGAGCTCGGTGCCCTGGCATTGTCGATCGGCTATGGCGTCCGCACTCCAGGTGGATAATCCTTGTTGGCGGACATTCCCCCTACGGATGGAGCCCGAATGCGCCGGGTGGGGTGTGGCGTATCGGATTCAGGACGCGGGTTCGAGCCAGGCAACGCTTCTGGATCGTCCTCCAGGCCACCATTTGTTCCGCGCCGCGCGTTAGAATCGGCGTGGTTGTCCCGGGCACATTGACGATCGCCATTCCTCGCCCTGCTCCGCCTGTCTCAGGAGACCTTTCCCATGGCTAGCCTGGTCAAGATCGGCTCGCTGTTCCTCAACCTCGATCAGGTCCTGCACGTCGACGACCAGTTCGCCAGGACTCGCGAGGACCGGCTGATCGTGCACTTCAGCTCCGGCGACGAACCCCTGACGCTCGCCGGCGACGAGGCCGACGACCTACGCACCTGGCTCAACGCCGTCGCGATCAACCTCCAGTCGCTCGAGCCCGAGACCGGCGGCCTGTAAGGGGACGTTTTGCGAGGGGGCAGGGGGGGACGGCCACGACGGCTACCTTTGCCGGGCCAGCTCGTCGAGCCGTAGCCGGTTTGACGGTCGGGTGTCGGCCCCGAGTACCTGGCTCATCTGCTCGAGCGCATATCGGTTCATGTCCTCGGTATTCGAGGCCACGCAATCCTCGGGAACGACCAGGTGGAAGTCCCGCATGTAGGCATCGTTGGCGGTGAACAGCACGCAGATGTTCCCCGCCATGCCGGTCAGGATCAGCGTTCGGGGGCTGAGGTATTCGAGCAGGATGTCAAGCGTCGTCGAGTAGAAGCCCGAATGCTTGGGCTTGAGGACAAAGTAATCGTCGTCCTCGGGGCGGAGCCGTTCGGCCACCGGCCGGCCGCGCACGTCGTCCTCGAGGCAGTGCCGGACCTGGGCGTTGAAATCCGATCGCCACCGGCCGAAGTTATCATTGACGTAGATTACCGGCAGGCCGGCATCGCGAGCCCGACGCTTGAGCCGCGCGATCCGGTCGGCCATCGGCACGGCGAACCGCAGGAGCTGTTCGCCCTCGGGGAATTCGAGGTCGTTGATCACGTCGATCAGCAGGAGGGCGACGTCGGCCTTGTCCGGCGCGTAGGCGTGCAGGTCGTGGTTCTTCGCGGGCATGCGGCTCCTCCGTCCGAAGAGGCGGGGATCGGCCCGGCGATCGATCGGCCGGACTGACCCCGCCGGGGACGTCTTGCATCCGCCATGCCGGCCGGCCCGTCCCGCGTGGCGGGAGGAGAGACGGGCCACGCACCCAGGGCTGGCTCCGCGATCCGCCTCCTCACTTGTTCTCATTGCGCACCCGGATCGAGTACGCCAGCGAGACAAACGCCCCCATGCGGGCCTCGGGGGAATCGATCGACTGGACCAGCTCCGCCGCGCGGGCGACGTCGCCGCGGCTGGCCAGGTCGCCGGCGATCCGTGTCAGGGCGGCGTCGCGCTTCGGGGCGGGCAGTACTCGGGCCGAGCGGATCGCGCCATCGAGGTCGCCCGCGCGGACGCGAAGGTCATCGAGCATCCAGTCCCGATGGTGTGCGACGAAACCGGGGACCATTTCGAGGTCGAAGTCGATGAACGTGTCGCGGCCGATCGCGTTGACGTTCGACGCCTTGCCCATCCGGGGCTTCTCAGGCGCCTTCGCCTCGAGGCAGGCAACCGCGCGCTGTCTTACCTCGTTCGCCCCCCTCATGTCGCCGGCCTTCTCGCGATGCTCGGCGACCGTCGTCAGGCCGCGGGCCTTCTCGAGCCCCGGATAGTCGCGGATGGCGTCGATCAGCTCCAGGGCGCTGGTCTCGTTGCCCGCCTTGATCTGGGCCTCGGCGAGAATCAGAAGCACTCGCGACCGCCGCGGCTCATCCTGCGCGAGCGCCAGCGTCCGACAGCGCCCGACGATCGTCCGCACCATGTCGACCTGGCCGAGCTCGGCGCGCTGCATGGCGATCTGGTTGAACTCCACCACCTGC
>DAIDJI010000968.1 GCA_027451455.1 Planctomycetales bacterium
CTCGACGCGACCGTGGCCGGTGTGTGTCTGTGACTTGTATAGTGGCACTGCCCTTCTCAATCGCCGGACGCCTGGCGCGAGGGCAGTCGCCGGCTCGGATGACAGCCCACGCCCTCTGGCGCGCCTTTCTGCTGGTCGCGCTGGGCGTCTTCCTCCGGTCGACGCACCGCTCGCAGACGTATTTCACCTTCGAGGATACCCTCAGCCAGATCGGCCTCGGGTATCCGCTCCTCTTCGTCCTGGGGATCTTCTCGACCCGGGTGCAGTGGATCGCAATGGCGCTCATCCTGGTGGGAGACTGGTCGGCGTTCGCGCTCTATCCCAGACCCGGCGCGGATTTCGACTTCGCCGCGGTCGGCGTCCCACCGAGCTGGCCGCACCTCTCGGGGTTCTCGGCCCAATGGGACAAGAACAGCAACATCGCCTGGGCCTTCGATCGGTGGTTCCTGAATCTATTCCCTCGCGAGACGCCCTTCACGGCCAACGGCGGCGGCTACGCGACGCTCAACTTCATCCCGACCCTGGCCACGATGATCCTCGGTCTGCTCGCCGGTGGCGTCCTCCGGCGGCCTGGATCGGGATGGGGGAAGGTCCACTGGTTCATCGTCGCGGGGTTGATCGGTCTGGTGGCCGGCTGGGGCCTGGGCGAACTGGGCATCTGCCCGGTTGTCAAGCGGATCTGGACGCCGAGTTGGGTCCTCTTCAGCGGCGGATGGTGCTTCCTGTTTCTGGCGGGATTCTACACGATTATCGACGTGATCGGCCTTCGGGCCTGGGCCTTCCCGCTCCGAGTCATCGGCCTGAACTCGATCGCCGCCTACTGCATCGCCCACCTCTTCGAGGATTTTTTCAGAAGGAACCTCTATACCCACCTGGGCCACGCGCCGTTCCGTATCCTCGGCGCCCCCTACGAGCCCCTGCTCCACGGCGCCTCCGTCCTGCTGATCCTCTGGTTGATTCTCTTCTGGATGGACAGGCGAAGGATTTATCTGAGGATCTGATGCCCGCGATCGACCCTCTCCATCGACGAGTTCCCATCGAGGCCCCGACGATGCACCACCGCCTCTCCCGGATCCTGATCCCGCTGTTCCTCGCAACATCGGCTCAGGCCCAATCCTCGATCCGCCTCGACGTGACCCGCGACACCTGGGTCTCGGAGGTCGGCCGCGAGGCCGACGGCAACAACGGCGGCTCGCCCCGGCTGAAGTTCAAAAGCATCCAGGAAATGAGCCTGCTCGACGTCGATGCCTCCTCACTCCGCGGCCGAACGATCCAATCCGCGAGGCTCCACATTCGGAAGGTCGGCGACGAGCGACTGCTCCGGGTGACCGTCAGCAGTATCAGTGCCGAATGGTCGGAAGGATCGGGGAACAATTACGCGATCGAGCCCGGCGGCGCAACGTTCCGCCATCGGCGACACCCGGACCTCGCCTGGTCGATCGACGGCGGCGACCTCTCCCAGGTGATCTTCTCCAACGGCGGATCGACCTGGCAAATGGCCGATGCCTCACCGCCCGACCGCGACGGATGGCAGGTGATCCCTGTCGACCCAGCAGTTATCGCGGCACGTCTGGCCGGGCTCTCGCACGGCTTCCTCGTCTTCGACGACACCGGCTCGGAGTGGACCCGTCGCGGCGAGTCGTTCACGTTTCACCTCTTCCCGAACCGGTTCGCCTACAGCCGAGACCAGAACCGCGCCAGCGCTCCGTACTTCGAGATCATCCCCGGCCCCGACGACCACCGCCCGCCCCCGGCACCAACCGGCCTCCGGATCGACCCGACGACCACGCGACTCCCGGCCGGCGAGGCCATCGTCTCGTGGACAACGCCCCCCGACACCGGTCCAGCCGGTACGCTCGGCTTCCTCGCCGACCTCGACGGACGCCCCCTGCCCCGCGAGCTGATCCCAATGGCCGGCCCCTCGGGCGGTCGCGTCGAAATGCACCTGCGCGACCTGCGATTGACGCCGGGATCCAAAGCCCGTCTCTCCATCCGGGCCATCGACGCCGCGGCCAACGTGGGCCCACCCGCCACGTTCGACGTCCAACTCTCTAACCGGAATCCCACGAGACTCCACGAGAC
>DAIDJI010000969.1 GCA_027451455.1 Planctomycetales bacterium
GGATATCGCCTCGAATGTCATGTGGAGGATGGAGGCGCCCGCCAAGGCCGCCCTCGACGCCTTTTACAAGCAGGAATACGCCAAGAAACGCGCCGAGGCCGAACAGCAAAAGGCCGCGACGCCACCCGTCCCGTCCCGCATCCCGCTCGACAAGTTTGCCGGCGAGCTCAAGGCGGCCTTCCCCTCGATGGAGATCCCCGACCCCGCGAGCCTCGCCGGCCGCTGGATTGAGCTTCCGATCCAGTTTCCGTCGTCCGACATGATTGGGATCGTCCAGAAATCGACCGTTCAGATCGACCAGAGCCTGGTCTCACTGGCGCCTCTGGAGACGCTGACGATCTTCTTCATGGTCGCGCTGGTGAGCGGGCTGGTGCTCGCGAGTCCCTGGGTGTTTTACCAGGTCTGGGCGTTCGTCGCGGCGGGACTTTACCGGCACGAGCGAGCCTACGTGAAGAAGTTCTTGCCGTTCTCGCTCGGGCTCTTCCTCGCGGGTGTTTTTCTCTGCTTCTTCGGCGTTCTGCCGATCACGTTGACGTTCTTGCTCCAGTTCAACGTTTACCTCGGCGTGGCGCCGACGCTACGGCTCAGCGAGTGGATGAGCTTCGCGACACTCCTTCCGCTGATCTTCGGCCTGGCCTTCCAGACGCCGCTGATCATGCTGTTGCTCGAACGGCTGAATATTTTCGGCATCGACGACTTCCGGGCGAAGCGCAAGTTCGCCATCCTGGTGATCGCGATCGCGGCGTCGGTCCTCACGCCGGGTCAGGACCCATTCAGCATGATCCTGCTCGCGGTGCCGATGGTTCTGCTGTACGAGCTCGGCATCCTGATGATGGCGAACCGACATCGGAAGGCGCTCGCGCAGGTCCGCGGTTGACCCGAAGTCGAACGGCCAGGAGGGTGCCGATCGGGCACCGATGCGCGTGGGGGATTCCGGCGGAACTCGGGAGTCGGAGCGGGTCGGGACGGTCTACCTCGTCGGGGCCGGGCCGGGCGATCCCGGCCTGCTCACCCGTCGGGGCGCTGATCTTCTCGCGATCGCCGACGTCGTCGTTTACGACCATCTCGCGAGTAGCCGCCTGCTCGATCTCGCCCGGCCCGGGACGATGCTCCTCTGCGCAGGGAAGTCGGTCGGCCACTGCACGATGAGCCAGCCCGAGATCCATCAGACCCTCATCGAACACGCCCGGGCGCGCCGGACCGTCGTCCGTCTCAAGGGGGGCGATCCGCTGATCTTCGGCCGGGGCGCAGAGGAGGCCGAGGCGCTCCGGTCGGCCGGCATCCCGTTCGAGATTGTCCCGGGGGTCACGGCCGCTGTCGGGGCCTCGGCGACGGCCGGCATCTCGCTCACCCATCGCGAGGCCGCCTCGGCCGTCGCCTTCGTGACCGGCCACTCCAATCCGGAGGATCCGACCTCGACGCACCGGCTCGACTGGCCGGCGCTCGCCCGATTCCCCGGGACGCTCGTCGTCTACATGGGCGTCAGACATCTCGGAGCGATCTGTCGGACGCTGATTCGAGAGGGGATGCCACCGGAGACGCCGGCCGGCGTGGTCGAATCCGGGACGACCCCTGCGCAGCGGACGATGGTCTCGACGCTGGCCGAACTACCTCGGGTCGCCTCCGAATCTTCGATTCGACCGCCGGCCCTTTTGATCGTCGGCGAGGTGGCGCGGATGCGAGCCGGCCTGAACTGGTTCGAGGATCGCCCGCTCTTCGGTCAAAGGATCGTCGTGACCCGGCCGTCGGGCGAGTCGGAACGATCGGCCTCGGTGCTGGAGTCGCTCGGCGCCGAGGTGATCCTGGCGCCGACGGTTCAAATCGGGCCGATGGAGGAGTGTGCCCCGCTCGATGACGCGATCGATCAGTTGAGCGCGTTCGACTGGCTGGTCTTCACCTCGTCGAGCGGCGTCCGTTTCTTCATGAGGCGGCTCGAAGAACGCGGGCGAGACCTCCGGGCGCTGGGACATCTCCGTCTGGCGGCGATCGGGCCGACGACCGCCGAGGCGCTCGCCACGTATCACCTGCGCGCGGACCTGGTTCCCGACGAATTCCGCTCGGAGGCGCTGGCGGAGGC
>DAIDJI010000970.1 GCA_027451455.1 Planctomycetales bacterium
CATTTAGGTATCTGGTGAATGGCCATCTCGCCAGGATCTGGTCAACCGCCGGCCGGACCGTTCGGACGGCATGGCGGCCAGGTCGTGATCCCGTTTCGGATGTCCCGTCCCCGGAGCCGACCGCCCACGCCTCCCGAGGTGGGGCGCTCGCACGATCGATCCGGCTTCCTTCCGACAGAGGGCAGGTTGGGAACAAACGCCTGTTCATCGGATCGCCGCTCGTCAAAAAATTTTGACAGAAAAGATTCGGACCCGCGCTGGAACGGGTCTTAGTGAAGGGAGGGCTCTCACGAGCTCGATCCGCCCCTCAGGAGGCGGACCGGGCGGCCACTCGGCGCCGGAATTCCTCGATGCGACGGAATCGCCCGCCCGGACCGGTCGAATCCGTCGAAAAAGCGATCGGAACGCGGGCCGACCCCTCGCAGAAAAAACCGACGTCGCAATGAGACGAATCGAACTGCTATGGCGCATGATCGGTGAGGGACCATGTCTTGTTTCATTTCCGATCTCCACATCGGAGTTGTGATCCGCCTCGGCCACGGAGGCCCTGGCGATGCAAGACAACAGCGTGGTCGGCTCGATCGATGAGCTTCCCGCAGAAATGGTCCGCGCCCGGATTCGCATCGGGCGACGGGCGCTACCTCGGCCACTCGGCCGGCTCGCCCTGCTGCTGGCCGCGGCAGTCGGCTTGCCCTGGTTGCCGATCCTGGTCGAACCACCCGCGAACCGGCCAATGCAGCGGCTCCCGGGCGTCACCGGGTCAGCGCTCTATCGGATGGCGTTTGACCCGGTCAACCACATCCTGGCGACGATCGACGAGCGAGGAGACGTCGCCCTCCAGCCGATCGAAGAGGGGACCACCTCTGGGCGTCGGCTCGACGTCCCCGGGTTCGCCAGGGCCATCGCCTTCTCGCCCGACGGCCGCACCCTCGCCATCAGCCAGATCCACGCCGACATTCTTCTATTTTATATGGATCCGGGCATCACCTCGCCGACCATGGGCCCCCCGGTTCGGCAAGTGACTCACCTGGCGTTCGCCCCCGACGGCCGGATTCTCGCCTTCGTGGCCGGCCAGGGCCGCGACATCCTTCTGTGGAACATCGAGGCCCGTCGGCCCTTGACGACGCTGCACCTGGGAGAGCTCGCCCGCTCGACGACGGCCCTGGCGTTCGCCCCCGTCGGCCACACCCTCGCCACCGCCGACTACTACGGCAACGCCGTCCTCATCTGGGACATCCCCACCGGGCGGATCCTGCGTCGGTTACGGCAGACGGGGCTCGCCTACCTGGCCTACTCGCCCGACGGCCGGGCGCTGGCCGTGGTCGGGCACGGGGTCCAGATCTACGACCCCTCGACCGGCGCCCTGATCCGGACGATGGGCAACGGCCGCGAGGACATCCGCCGGGCAGCCTTCTCACCTGACGGACTTCGGCTGGCGATCGCTTCCGTTGACGGAATCGCCAGCGTCTGGGATGTCGAGACCGGCCGCGAGCGGATGCGGCTCGACAGCCGGACCCAGGTCATTCGGGACGTCGCGTTCTCGGACCGCGGCCGCACCCTCCTCGCGATCGGCAGCGATGGAGACATCCGACGATGGGACCTGGACGGGCCGGACATCCCATGACAGGCCGCCCCTGCGCCGGCCCGATCGGGTCGTCCCTTTCCGGCGGCCACCGGTAGGATCTCCTCTCGGCGCGCCACCTGCATGCCGTGACGGCCGTGTTTTTTTCGAAGGAACTGGCACGTCTCGCGAGAGGAGAGAGCCATCATGCCGAGGCCGTTGGAGGAGCAAGTTGTCGTCCTGACCGGGGCGTCGTCGGGGATCGGGCGGGAGGCCGCGACGCTGCTCGGCCAGCGAGGGGCCTCGGTCGTCCTGGCCGCCCGCGACGCCGACACCTTGAACGAGGTCGCCCGCGAGGTCGAGCTGGCCGGCGGCCGGGCTCTGGCCGTCCCCACCGATGTCGGCGACTGGCCGCAGGTCGAGCACCTCGCCCACGAGCGTCGGGTCGAGCGCGCTCGTCACCTCGTCGAGCAAGAGCAGGGACGGCCGCATGGCGAGCGAGCGCACG
>DAIDJI010000971.1 GCA_027451455.1 Planctomycetales bacterium
GGTGCAGTAAGCCCCGCACCACGCGATCCCGATCCATTGGATCGTAGGATCCATCAAGGCCGACTGGTGACCTGGCGAGGCCATCCAGGCGGTCTCGACGCCGGGAAACCCGAGGCCCATCGCTGAGTTCTGCCGACGAGCCGGTCCCATGACGTAGTGGCCCAGGCCGCGCGCCGCCTGTTGGGCGTTATTGGCTGATGCCCAACTCTCGAGATTCGGATCGTAACCGACGGCCGGCAGCCCGTAGGACGCCCGGATCGCGTTGAGCCACGCCAGGAAACCTGCGGCCCCCCCGCCCGCGGCCACGGCCTGCTGGGTGGCCTCGGGCTGTTGCTGGACGGCCTGAGCTTGGCCCCCCGCTTGTGCCTCGACCTGGACCGGATAGCTCGCGGGCTGATAGGTCGCGGGCTGGTAGGTCGGCGCAGCCACCCAGCGGACCTGTGGGGCGACGGGGGCGTAATAGATCACGCCGGCTGGAGTGTAGCCGCCCGGCGAGCACTGGGCGTTGGCGGTGCGGGCGAAGGCGAACAGGACCAGAGCAATGGTCAGCAGCCCGAAACGGCGGAAGGTTTTGATCTTGTCGTTCATCGTCGAGAAATCCTTTCGAGGCAAGGACAGTCCCGGCGCACGCCGCCGGGCGACTGGAGACCCCGCGGCGATCCGGCCGCGAGATGTATCGATCAACCTGCCGCGATTGCCGGCAGGGCTAAGGTTTCGGCGAGGAGGCCGATTCCACCGGCCCCACACGCCGCCATCAGGCCCCAATGTGATGGCTCGTTGCCTGCCGGCGGCTCAGACCGCCGCGGCGACCGCCGGCTGGCCCTTCCTGGCGTTGTGCGGCCGGACAGAACTATTACCGTTCCGATGCTCATCGACAGCCATCGAGACCGTCTCGGCCTCTTGCTGGCTGTCCGCGTCCATGAACGGCAGGTCAAGCTGATGGACCGCCTGGATCGTCTCGACCACATTGCGGACGGCCTGGACCTCGGCCGCGTCCTCGCCGTACCACTCGGCCACGTCGCGAAAACCGGTCAGCGTCCAGTCGTCGGGGACTAACTTGATCTGGGGGCGATCGTAGGCGTCGTATTTGATCACGCCGCCCTTATCCCGCTTGAACTCGATGTGGCGCAGCTCGTGAGCCAGGATCGCGCACCGACCCCGCTCGCCCCGCTCGTCCCAGCGGTTCTGGTCGATCTCGATGAGGATGTCGGGGCCGTCCAGGGCTCTATCCTCAGCGTTGCTCCGCTTGATCATCGCGACCGCCGGTGTCCCGTGGTGCTTGAGCGCGGGGACGAAGACCTCACCCCCATTCGAGGCCATCAGGATCGTGATCCTGAGTTCGGGTTGGAGATCGCGAATCTCCGGGAATCGCTCCCCGATCACCGATCGCATCAGGTCATAGACCTCGTCGGGGGCCGGATCGAATCGCATCGCGGACTTGCTCATGCTGTTTGCCTCCTGGATCGGTTGATTCGTCAACCGGAAAAAGCCGCTACTTACTATCGGGCCAACGAGCTCGATTTGTTGCGCGAGGTCCGAAATTTTTGTGTTCGGTCGCCCAAGACTGTGCCGTCAGGCGCCCGGGTTGTATTCGTTCCGCAGTCGCAGGGTGCCACCCGCGACCTCGGCCACAACCAGCCGTCGGCCGCAACGGACACAGTCGCCGATCGAGACCCCGATCTGATCGTCGGCATCCCCCTCGCCCGGCTGGGTGTCGTCCAGGATCGCCGAGGCCAGGTCCACGCGACCTTCGCACTCGCTCTGGGGCATTCCCGGTGGCCGGGTCGCAAACCTCGAAATCTCCGCGTGAGTCATGCTGAATCTCCTGAATTGAAATCTTCACGGAACAGGCGATCGGCTCGCGGCCAGTCCGGGAACCGATCGGCAACCATGTCGCTCAAATGGATCGTAAGGCCATCCAGTTTGGCCGACGTACATGACGGCATCGGTTCGGGGGTCGATCAGCGCATAGGCCCCGCTCACCTCGTCATAGTCATGCCCTAGGCGGCTGATCCTCGGCTGTTCCTTTCAGGTGTTTTTACTCATGCTTGCAACCTATCCCTC
>DAIDJI010000972.1 GCA_027451455.1 Planctomycetales bacterium
CGTCGCGGCTTTCCGCCCGAGCTGGAAGCGCCGATCCTGCGAGCGATGGACCGGCTGCCGGCGCGCCGGCAGGAGTCGGCCGATCAGTTGGCGGACGAGCTCCGACAGGCGATGGATCGATGGGCCCACACGCGGTACAGGCCGGTGCTCGACGATCCGCATCCGATGGCCGGCCAGGGACCGCACTCGTACCGCGTGGCCCGACACGCCTGAGCCGGGCCTTCGCCCGACCGCGGCCGATCAACGCCGGGTCGTCGGATCGTGCTGGGCGATCGTGAATCGGCAGGGTGGTCCAAGCATCTCCCGCCATCGCGTCAACTGGTCTGGGGTCAGCACGGCCAGCACCTCGCGGGAGATCCGATCGAACTCGCCGGGAGCGAGCGCTCCGCCGGCCTGGCGCCGGTCGCGATCGACGAGGAGTTCGTGGATTCGATGCCTCTGGGGCTTGCCAAGAACGAGGTACTCGGCCACCGAGGGATGACGAAGTGCCGAGGCGCCTTCCCACTGGAGGCTGACCTCCGAGAGCCGATCGAGCTGGACCGGCGAAAGCTCCCGACGGAGCCAGCTCGCCATCGCCTCGTCGATCTCTCGCATCTCGGAACGCGAGGCGGGCTCGGTCCGGTTCTTCATCGCGAGCAGGCGGTCCGCCAGCCGGCCGGCCATCTCCCGGGCGCCGGCGACCTGCCGCGGGTTGAGTTGCAGATCGGCCCGGACATCGGGCCTCGGCAGGAGGAAGATGGGTGCGATCGGCTGACCAAAGCGCTCATCGGTCACCGCGACAATGTCGCCGGGGGCCTCCGCACGGCCGGTGTCGGCCGAGAGCAAAAGCGCGATCAGGGCCAGCACGACGGTCCTTCCGTGTCGCATCGTTCCGGAACTCTCTCCACCTGGGGCGCTCCTCGCGCCGCGATCGCGGGCGAGTCGATCGACCTTATACGACGTCACCGCACCGGCGAGAAGGGCAATCCACCGCATCCCGGGACGAAACGCAGGCGCAAACCAGGACCCGAGGACAGAATCCCCGGGTCCTGGACGGAGGTCGGAAGAAAGGTTCCAACGACTGAGATCAGTCGAGTCCGCGCTGCTCGCGAAGGCTCTTCCGCTTCGACTTCGCGGTGGACTTCGCCTTGGGGGCCGGCTTCGCGGTCGAGGATTCCTCGTCGTCCGCCGCCTCTGCCTTCGGCGTGGCCCGGTTGGCGTTGTTCGCCGCGGGAGCCCCTGTCATCTGCGCCACGTCAAAGGGAGCGCCGAGCAACTTCTTGTAGGCCGTCCCCTGCCGCTTCGAAAGAATGCGGAAGACCGCCGAAAGGAGTTGCTTGTCGATCTTCTGGTTCTGGGCCTGGATCTGTTCGATCTTGGCCTTGGTCTCGGGCTTTTCCATGTAGTTCTTGACGGCCGCCTGAACGGCCGGGTCGCGCATGTTGGGCCCACGTCGCCCGCGACCGCCCTGACCATTGTTCCCGTTCGCACCGTTGGGAGCGGCATTGTTGGTGTTGGTGTTGCCGGTGTCGGGGACAGCCTGGCGCATCAGGTCGAACATCTGCCGGCCGTTCTCACGCGCGGCCTGTCGGCCTTCCGTCAGGAGTTCCTGAATCTCCTGGACCTGGTCCTCGCTGAGACTGAGCTTCTCGATCATATCCGGCTGGAGCAGCGCACCGATGCCGGCCAGTTGGAGCTGAATCTGCTTGAGACGGCTCCCCTGGGGCTTGGTGAGGATGCGTCCAAGTTCCTGCTCCGATTTCTGCTGGAGTGCTGCGGTGGCCTCACGCATCGCGGTGAAGCGGGCCGCCATTTCCGGGTCCATCTGTCGGCGCCCGCCGCCGTTGGCGTTCCCGCCGGGAGGGTTGCCACCGCCCATGCCGCCCCATCCCATGCCCATTCCGCCATAGCCGAGGGCCATTCCGCCGTAGCCGAGGCCATAGCCGCCGTAGCCGCCGAGGCCCATCCCGCCCCAGCCCATGCCATATCCTCGAGTGGCCATGGCCGCCGCCGCGGGATTGACCGCACCCGGGTCTCCACCGCCAGGACCACCCCCACCGCCAGGACCGCCACAACCACCCCC
>DAIDJI010000973.1 GCA_027451455.1 Planctomycetales bacterium
CGCCGCCGCTGACGATCCGGCCATCCATGGGGACGACCTCGCCCGCCTCGACGACCACCCGATCTCCCGGGCGGAGCTGGTCGACCGGTCTCCGGACGAGCACGCCGCCCTGGCGGGTGCGGGCGATCGCGGGTCGCTTGCGGAAGCCGTCGAGCAGGAGCCTTCGGGACTCCTCGCCCGACCGATTGGCGAGCGTTCGCCCGACGCCGAGGCACCAGACAAGGACAGCGCCCGGGAGGATCAAGGATGTCCCCAGGCATCCGAGGACGACCGCCGAATCGAGAAACTCGGTTCCGAGCCGTCGCTCGCGAACGACCGTCCGATGCGCCCTCCGGAAGGTCGGGACGGCCGCGAGGGCACACAGGACGCCCGCGGCCGGCAGAAGCGCTGGGACGGCGAAATGGCCGACGGCCGCGACGGGCACCGCCGCCGTCGCGAGGGTGAGGTGCCACTCGACCGGCTCCATCGCGCCTGGATCCGGACATCTCTGGACCGCTCCCTCGACGATCGCCACCAGATCGCGCCCAAGGAGTTGCGCCGGGTCGTAATCGATTCGGATGGAACCCGAGGCCGGGACGATCCGGTAGTCCTCGACGCCGAGCGTCGCCGAGAGTTCTCGCGCGATAGCGCGGAGGAGAGGCGGACGGCGTCGGATGGCGGGATTGGCCAGCAGGAGCCGGCCCGGGCGGACGAGCTGGATCTCCCATCGGCCGGGCTCGCGACCGCTCTCGATCGGATCGGCCTCGCCGCGGAGCGCCTGGATAATCCGAGCGACGATCGTTTCCAGCCGGCCGACTCCCGGACGAAACCGGATCTCGGCGTGCGGGACTCGCTGCGAACGAATCGCGACCCCGAGAACCTCCGGGACGCTGGCGACTCGTTGGAGGAACAATCCCCGCGCCGGGTTGTCGGCGGCGCCGAAGAGGGAAGGGCTCTCCAGCCGGATCAGGCCCCGCCCTGGAAACGTCACGGTCAGATCATTCGACATCGGCAGAGCGTCCAGGGCGTGGAATCGGGGTCTTCCTACAGTTTAGCTTCCGAACCGCTGATACGGCTATCGGACCCCGTGAATCCGTCGACCTCTCCCGGACCGGCCTCTTCGCCAGTCTCCTCGGATGACTCGTCAGGCTCGGTTGACTCTTCCGATTCCAGGAGCTCCAGATTACTGGACATCGGTTCGGATGGACCGCTGGGGCGGATCACAAAACTGAAAACCGCGATCAGCGACATCACCGACCAGAAGATCCAGTCGTTGATGTGGAACGGAATGATCTCGCCGGAGTGAAGGCCGCTGACGACCAGTTTCAGCCCGATCCAGGCGACCAGCGCATACGCTCCCTGCGCCAGCCCGGGGAATCGGTCGAGCAGGATGACGAAGTATCGGACCACGAACCGCATCGTGATGATGCCCAGCACTCCGCCGATGAGGACGATGAAGAACTTCCCGTTGTCGCCGAAGCGGGCCGGGAACTCGTCGGCCATGGCGACGGCTGCCAGGATCGAGTCGATCGAGAAGGCGATGTCGGTCAGCACGACCGAGACCACCATCCCCCAGAACTTCGATCGGCGTCCGTCGGCACCGACCTCGTGCCCCGGATCGGAATGGAGAAAATGCTTGATCGCCAGGTAGAGCAGATAACCGCCGCCGATCAGCTTGAAGATCCAGAATTTGAGGAGGATCGCCGAAAGTCCGACGGCCACGATACGGAAAAGGATCGCCCCCCAGATCCCCCACTGGAGTACTTTCCGCTGCTCGCGCTTCGGCAGATGACGGACCATCAGCGCCAGGACCAGCGCATTGTCGGCGCTCAGGAGCCCTTCGAGGAAGACCAGCACTCCGATGTACCACGCAATGAGGGGGACGTCGGAGAGCGAGAACGGGATCATTTCGAGGGACCTCCCGCGGACCGACCCGGCTCGGAATGAATTCCAGGTGGAATGTTCGGGGCGCCTCCGGCCGTCCGGAAGGCACGAAGATTCAACATCTTAACCGGAGCCCGCGCCCACCGCGACCCTGCCTCGGCCGCGAGGCCATCAACCTGGTCTTCGAAATC
>DAIDJI010000974.1 GCA_027451455.1 Planctomycetales bacterium
GGTCGAAGACTTTCTGCTTCTTCGCGAACTGCTTTTTAAGTCCAGCCTCAACTACTCCAAGGTCAAGAGACAGATCAGGGCACGATGGCGCCCCCGGTCGTGCCGAACGGGCCCGTTGCCAGTCAGTCCATCGGCGGGGATCCCGAGTCGGCATTGGTCGAGCTCTCCAATCGATCGGCTTCCGGTCATCTCGCCCGAGGAGGGCCGAGAATGGTCCGGCACGCGGGCCGGGAAGACGGTCTCTCGGCCCGTGCTCACTCGGAAAAGATCGCGGCCTCCGGCACTGCCTCCTTCGATCAGGCCAACCTCACCAGTCAGGTCGATCCAGGGTCCGATGAACTTCTCCGCGAGGCCCACGGGGCCGACCTGATCGCCGACGCCTTGCCAATCGCCGGCGAATCGCTGGAGCACAGCCTCGACGAGTTCGTCCGACAGCTTGAGACGGTCGATGTCGCCGGTATCGTCACCCGAGGGCCGACTCCCGCCTCCTATGCCACCTTCGCCGTCACGGGCCTGGCCGCCCTGGCGATCGCCACCCGGGAGGTTACTCGCCGACGCTTCCGATCCGCCCGCCATTTCCGCGTTCTTGACCCGGTCGGCCGAGAGCTCGCTCTCAGTTTCCCCGAGCTTCCCCGAGGCTGGTCCAGCCGGCCCTGATCCCAGATCGTCCCGCCGTTCGATCAGCACCCGGATCGAAATCCAACAGTCCAAGGGGAACCCTCGTAAAGTAGGAGAGATCGTCCGGTTGCCGGCAACATCCGAGTTGCTCTCCCATCCCTACGGACGTAGAGGCTCCATGAGCATCGAACACCTGGATGAGCTGATCGAGAAACTCAACAGTGGCGACGTCGCGGCGGCCGAGCGCGCGTTTCTTGCCTACGAGCCCTATCTCCGGATGGCCATCCGCCGGCAGTTGAACGGTCCCCTTCGATCCAAGCTCGACACGATGGACATCGTGCAGTCGGTCTGGGCCGACGTCCTGGGCGGGTTTCGCGAGGCCGGCTGGCGATTCAACGATCCTGCGCACCTCCGCGCCTTCCTCGTCAAGGTCGCCCGCAACCGCCTGATCGACCGCCGCCGGCAGCACCACAGGGCGATCGAGCAGGAGCGGCCGCTTGATCCCACCATGGACCTCCCCAACGTCCGAGAGCCGAGGCCCAGCGAAATCGCCCAGGAGCACGAACTCTGGAAGCGAATCCTCGACGAATGCTCGCCCGCTCATCGCGAGATCCTCGTCCTCAAGAAGCAGGGACTGCCCAACTCCGAGATCGCCCTGCGGATAGGACTTCATGAGGGGAGCGTCCGTCGGATTCTTTACGAACTGGCCCGCCGGCTCGCGATCCCAAAGCGGGCGTCGACACGTCCCGACGAGGCCGACGACGAGGTGGAGTGAAACTCGATCGGGAACCTCATCCCGGTCGGTGAAGGTTCCCATTTCGACGAACCGGAGGAATTGAAAAAAACATGTCGGTGGCGCGGTTCGGCGAGCCCGAGTCTCGGTCGCGGTCGCAGGTCGGATGGCCGTCGGAACCGTCGCGCAGGCTGGAGTCGGAGGAAGCCTGGGTCTCGCGCGAGGTCGACGCGATGGCCTCGGCGTGGTCCCGAGGTCATCGCCTGATGGCCTCCGAGATCATTGAACGTCATCCGGGAATCGAGACTGAGGCCGCCGTCCGGCTCATCTACGAGGAGGTCAACCTCCGCCGAGAGGCCGGCGAGGAGGTCCGAACCACGGAGGTCGTCGGTCGATACGCGAGGTGGAAGGACGAAATCCAACTCCTGCTCGGCTGCGATCGATTGCTTCGGCCGATCGTCGCCCCGGCCGAGATGCCCGAGACGGGCGAGTATCTCGGGCCGTTTTTACTCCGCTCCGAGCTTGGCCGGGGCGCCTCCGGCCGGACCTTCCTCGCGACGGAGCCGACGCTGGCCGACCGACCCGTCGTGCTGAAGGTCATCTCCGACGACCAGGACGAGCACCTCTCGCTCGCCCGACTCCAGCACACGAATATCATCCCGCTTTTCTCCGAGCAGAGCTTCCCCGATCGTCGGCTCCGG